>CAZMLP010000269.1:0-12448 GCA_964566745.1 uncultured Verrucomicrobiota bacterium
CCAAAGTTTTGCCCATTTGGGGATTTGCGATGCTGATCTTAAACAGGACCGGCGCGGAGGTGGCGCGATTGCCCGCCGGGTCAACGGCCTGCGCCGTGAGCGATCGTGTGCCGTTCAAATCGAACGTCACCGGCCAGTTGAACCGCCACATCTCCTCATCGGTTTGTATGCCTGCCCCCAGCGCCGTCACTCCGTCGTAAAATGTGACTCCCGCCACCTTGTTCGTGTCTTGCGCGGTCACCATCAGCGTCACGATTCCCTCCGCCTCCGCCGCGGCTGGATTCGTCTGCACTGTACCGACAACTGGCGGCGTGTGGTCCGTCTGCTCCCCGTCGGTCGATTCCACCAACGCCACCCGATAGTAACGGCGCATTTGTCCCACTGCGGGGTCGTCGGCCTGCGCGACCGCGCCGGTCGCTCTCACCGAAGCCACCATCACCCAACGAGGATTTCCTGGCGTCGCGAGATCCTCGCCGTTCCAGCGCATGAGATGATATTCCTTGCCTGGCACGCTGCTCCATTGAACGCGCCAGCCGCCCAAGGATAGCGAGGTTGGCGATCCCAGAATGCGGAACGAGCTCGCCTTGGAGCGTGGATCGGTTCCGGCGCGCACCTCGTTTCCGTCAGACTGGCCGTCGCCATCGGTGTCGGCCTTGTTCGGGTCCGTGCCGTAGATATTGATCTCGTCGGCGTCGGGCAGCCCGTCGGCATCGGAGTCCAACGAGCCCAAACCGGCCGCTGCCCGGCTCGTGGCCGTAAGGAACCACGCCAGCGCGAGGGCCAAAGTGATTCGACCGCCCCACTTTTCGGGGCGAAAAAAGATCTTCCGCAAAATGGAATTCATAGGCGTGCCAGGTTGAAGCCCGAAGCCGGGACCGCCTCTCACCGTCCGGCGCCGGGAACGAAAGGCACGCCTCTTCTATATCAAAAATCGCAAGAATCGCGGATGTGCGAGTGACGCACAGGCTGGACTATCTTGGCGAAGAACTTATCGAAGATTGTTCCCACGACGGACCTTCACCTCTTCTGCGCGTTCACAAGGGGCACACGGATTCCCCGAACACACTTTCAAGCTAAACGATCAAGCTACCAGCAATTCCGCCGAGCGCCTTGCCCTCTCTTCCCGGGTGCGCGGCTTTCCATCGATAATGATAAAGGTTTTTTTTTGAGCCCACCACTAACTCATCAATCACGGCAGGCAGAGGGTTTCCGCTTGGTCTCTGAGAGGTTTGCTCGATCCGAATTCCAACAGACAAGCTTTGCCACCGACTGGCAAATTGCTGCCCATCTGCAATCGGGCTCCAATTCCCAGGAAATGGCGGTTCAACACGAACTCGGGAGCAGGCGACGAGCGATAATCAATGGAAATCCGGTCTGACACGGCGTCCAACGGCGACGGTCCTTCCAATCCAAGACGGCCGGACAGGCTTCCGGAAACGGATCCTGTTCCGTCCACGTTGAAACCGAGTTTCAGCGCGCCTAAGAAAAGATCCTGCCGGTTTCGAAGTCTAATCTTGGTTTCATCCGGTGTGCGCGTGAACTCGAAATAGTTGTCCTCGTCGAGGCCAGCCTTGTCCAAGCCGAACTTCGCGAAACTGATTCCCGGCAGGGGCACTCGCAGGGAGAAATCCTCCGAATCAAACGTGAAGGCTTTCAACTCGACTTGGTTGTCATTCCAAAGCCCGGGGGACGCGGTGGAATTTACGAACAATGCCGGGAAATCGACCGACAATATTCCTTGCAAGGGATTGATGGTCGCCTTGGCAGTTCTTTGGCCGCTCGTTTGCGGGGCCAGTTGGACGATCCCCGCGCCTATGCCACCCGCGGGAAGCGTGGCCGACAGCGAGAATGTGCCGTCTGATTGCACCGACGCGCTGGTGGCGATGAATTCGTTGTCGTGGAAAAAATCCAGCGCCAGATTGTTCGCCGCCAGACTGAAGACGGAGCCGTTGAACGAAGGCCCGACGGTCGCCCCACTTTGTGCAAAAAGGCGCAAGAATCCCAAATCGGCAAGCTGCGTTCGCGAGTTGAACGTGATGGGCGCGATCGACGGCAGCTTGGGATCAAAGACGAAGTTGTAAGAACGATTCACGATCCAACCGCTTCCGTTTTGATCCGACAACGCTCGCAAACTGCCAGTCAGGGCGAAACTCAAGGCGGGTTGCGCCGGATTCAGGCCGATGTCCAGGCTGGCACTGCCGGGTCCCATGGCCAGCAGACCGGGCGCAAGCGGAAGCTCATCGAGCGTCGAGAATCGGGCGAATGCGTGGCGGTTGGCCGAGGCAACTCGCACATCCACCTCAATTTGCAGGTTGCTGGGCGGCAGCGCGGACGTGTTGAGCACCTGCAATCCCGGGCTGAGCGCGGCCAGCCGGAACAATCCGGATTGCACATCAAAATTCCAACTGCCGGGCGTCACTTCCATCATTTCGGCCCCGCGCACGGACGACGTGAAGGCGGGAACATTGGTGGGAACCAGCACGCGAATGCGACTGCTACTCAGGCTGCCGTACGCGCGAGTGGTGGAAAGGAACAGCGCGCCCTCGACTTTGAAGTCCGAGCCGCGTGTTCCGTCACCGAGCCAGGGCAAGGTCATGCGCGCCTGGCTGATCTTCACCCACGGACCAAAGGCGACATCGGCCGGCGGCGTGAACGTGCAGGGGCTGGGCGCGATCAAAGGCGGCTCGGCCGGAGCGGCGGCCGGATTAAGGCTTTGCGCGTATCGCGCGGTGAACCGGGTCGCGCTGCCGCCCGCGATAAAGCTGACTTTCGTGCCGCGACCCGGTTCCCAACGCTGGAATTCGTAAGGCACGCCGTCGGCGGAATGAGAGCCATTTGCCGTAAGATCGATTTTGGCGCCGCGTTTGAATTGGGCGTTCGAATCATCCGCCACTGTGAACGCCGCCGGAGTAACCGTGTTCGCGCCGTTCACTTGAACAGTGACACCCCGCGGCACAGAGTCGACAACCACCACGTCCGGCCGGGAAACGACTTCGGCGATGATGTCCACAGTCGCCAAGCCATTTTTGGCGTCACTGAAGACCTCCAACTGGCCGCGGAAAATGCCAATTGTCTTGGGGACGAATCCTAGCGAGATGACCAGGCTTTCCTTCGGTGTGACGGGGGATTTGCCTTTCGTTTCGAGATTGAAAATCGCCGTCGAATCGAGGCTGCGAATGCCGAGGTTCTGAACTGTTAGATTGGCCTGGCCCAGGTTAACCAACGGAATCTCGGCCTGCGTTTTGGCGCCAAGAACCACGGTGCCGAGGTTAATGCTGGCGGGCAGAGAGGCGTATCCCAAGGGCGTGAAGTCGCCTTTCACGGTGGCGATCGAAATCGGCAGGTCATTTTTCTTCCCACCGTCATCCGTGGTGTCCACATGAATGGTGGTGTCATTCTTTCCACTTTTTGGAGCGTCGGATTGGACCAAAAACGCCGCCTGCCCGCCGGGGGGACTGTCCGTGGCGCCGGAAGGTGTGACCGTGAAGGTGGCGCTGTCGGATCTCACTTGGGCATTCACGGTTTTAGTGCCCTCGTTGGCCACAAGGATTTCAGTGATGACGCGCTCGCCGGCGGGAGCTTCCACGCTCAAATCGCTGGTGCTAATCACGGAGACGGGTCCGCTGACGGGCGTGGTGCGGCGGTGGAATATGCTTCCCTCGTCCGTGACAGCCCAGACCTCGGCGCCAAAAGATCCCAAGCCGCGGAAATTCCTCGTGGTTTGGGCATCATCCGCGACCCACGAAACACCATTGGTGGAGCGACGGATCACGCCGTTGTCTCCCGCCGCGAAGAAGTTGGTTCCCGCTCGGGCGAGGGCGTAAAGATTTTCCGCGGTGGCCGATGTCTGGACCGTCCAGGAGACACCGCCATTCGTGCTTTGCAGGACCGATCCACTGTTTCCGGCGATGACAAAATTGTTGGCGTCGGCGGGATTGGCGGCCACAGCGCGGAAGGTTGTGTTGGCAACCGCGGTTGGCGGAGTGATAAGTTGCCAAGTCTTCGCGCCATCCACCGAACGAAGGATTGTGCCTGAATCACCGACGGCAATGCCAATCTTGGTCGGGCCGAACGCGACACCCCGTATTCCGCGCGCGGTGGCCGGCACAACGCTCGCCGTGAAGGCGGAAGAGTTGCCAAAGACGATGCGGGCCTGACTGCCCGCGACACCGGCGAAGGCCACACTTTGGCTCGCCGCGTCAATCAGGCCAACGCCACGCCAGTTCACGTCGGCGTCGGCCAATATCTTCTCGGCGCGCAGAATCCAGTTGGCTCCCGCGTCACTGCTGAAGAGCGCGGCGCCCTTGTCGCCGGCCATCCAGCCGGCGGTCGCGTTCACAAAAGTGACACCATTGATGGCCGGGGATTTTCCGAGATGGTCCTCCGTCCATATGCGGGTTCCAGCCGGCTGGCGGAACAGAATGCCTTTGGCTCCGGTCGCAAAGCCGTTTCCACCGGTGCTGACGGTCACAGCCGCCAGCCGGTCGAGTCCGTTTCCGCGCCGTTGCCTTTCCCAGAAGCGGTCACTGCCGGAGCCATTCAAAGTGACTTGCGTGGCGCCGGCGGGGTCATTGCTGGTGAATTTCAACAAGCCGTTGGTGGCGTTAGTGACGCCAGGAGTGAAGCTTACCAGAATATCGCGGAAAGTTCCGGGTGACACGGTGAAACTGGAAGAGTCCTTGGTGAACGGGGCGGCGGTCGTGGTGACGTTGGTCACAACCAAATTACTGTCGCCCAGATTGGAGAATCGCACCGGCTGGCCACGGGTGGTTCCCATGGGGGTTGCGCCAAAATTAACGGCGGCGACGTGGACGTGCATTTTGGGCGCCGTGGCGACCGTGCCTTTGAGCGGAACCGCCAGCAGCGGTTGCGCAGAATTGTTGGAAAGAACGAGCTGGTTGGTGAAAGTCCCGTTCGCCCGTGGCGTGAAGCGCACCAGCAACTGCCCCGACTCGTTGCCGCCCAGAATCAGGCGGTTTGGTAGCACCGTGAACGGTGAGCTGCCAGTGACGGTGGCATCCACCACCAGCTGGCCACCGGCCGCGTTGAGGTTCTTGACCGTGATGGCGCGCTCTTGCGAATGGCCCTGTTGTGTTTGGAAATCCGCCACGGAAACCGCGCTCATGACGGGCCGCCGGTCCACCGGCTCGAAGCCGAGTTCGATCCGCCCGCGAACATTGGCGAGTCCGTTGAGGTCAAGCGTTTGGGTTCCGCTATCGAAATAGACGCGGCCATCGCTGCTCACGAGCAGGCAAGTGGCCGAACCACTGCCCATTTGGAAGGTGCTTTGCTGGTCAGTGCCCGGGAAGAGGGTGAACTGCAGGCCGTTAGGGATCGTCAACCGGATCTCAAAACTTTCCAGTCCACGACCGGCCATCTGCGCCTCGAACGGAATGGCCGACCCGTTCGGTTGCCGCAACGGCTCCGCGCGGAAAAGCACCGGGCCATTGGGGTCCAAGGGGCTGCGGATTTCCAAGGCTCCTTGCAGGCGCATGGTGTTGCTCCAGCCTTGTCCAGGGACGGTGGAGAAGGTGAACGGCGTGAAGTTCGTGCCGTTGATGCCACCAAAAATGATACCCTGCAGGTTTGTGCCGAACATCGGAATCGTGGCAAGGGCGGGATCGAGCAGCAGCGTCGTGCTGGCGCCTGTGCCGACTTTGGTGACGCGCAGGCTGCCTCCGAGCAGACTCGGGGTCGTGGCGTTGAGAGGAACCACGCGCAGAAACGGTCCAAGGTCGATGGGGCTCATCGATCCTTTCACGTTCAAGAAGTCCGCCCCCGGCCCGGGATTACTGTTAAATGCCAGGTTGCCGGTGAAACGAAGAGGCGGCGCGGAGACACCGTTAAAGGCGTACACGTTCGGCAACGTGATTTGATTCACGCGGACCCGCCCGTTCAATGCCGGGAAGGCGGTTGGCGACGCGGAGCCCGCGATGCCCAGCGACATTTCCGGAACATCGATAATCAGGCTGCGGTTCGTGTTGGAGTCGCCGAGATTGAAACCGAGGGTGAAATTTCCCACGGCCACGACGCCGCCGTTCCGGCGCGCCAACGTGTAGGGGCCCGGGTTGCTCGCGTCCGGGTCGGGGAAGAGAATCGTGCTGGTGTTTCCCGGCAGGGCGTAACCCGGCTCAAACCGCGGCGAGAAGGCGAAGAAACCGGCGCCCGAGTTGAAACGCATGATGTTGGACAGGCCCGCGGGCATTTGCAACTGAAGGGCGGCGGAGAGGGATGCCTTCGGCAAGGTGTCCGTGATCCGCGCGATGGCATCGGCAATAACCGCCTGGCGTTGCGAGTCAGAAATCCCCGGCAGCGACGCCGACTTCAAGGCGTTCGCGATGAGAAGCAGGCGCGCCTCCGGTTGGAGACTCGCCGATGTGGCCCCGTCGGGAAGCTGGCCGGAACTGGTTTGCAAGATGTATTCCGCGCTGCGCACCTCGCCCGTGATGCCCGCCCGCACAAAATTGGTGAGCCACGACCCGTTGGCGACCCCGGCGCTGAACCGGAACAAGCCCTGGGCAGGATCGGCGACCAATTCGCCATCACCCAACGGCAACCCCAGCATTTGCACATTCACATTGCCGCGCATGAAAAGCTGGTCCGCCGGATAGAGCGCTGTGCCTTTCACCAGCAACGAGCCGAAGTCGATGTGGGAAATCGAGTCGATAAACGCCTTCGAGCCTTGTTGCGTCGCCCAAAATGCCGCTGGCGGGTTGGGGAACGGCACGAACATCGAGAGTTGCCCGATTTGCCGGCTGCCCAGAACGTAATTCGTGAAGATGTTTTGCGCCAGGTTGAGCCGGTCGAGCACATTTGTGATCGTGAGCGGGCTGAACAATTCCGTCAGTTGATCGAACGGCGGCGCGTCCGTCAGCGGCCTGGGGAATTGCACTTTGGCCGCGCCCATGAAGCCGCCGTGAGGGAAATAATCACGGACCAACTCCTTGTTTCTCACCGCGCCCGCCTGCGCGCTGCCCGCCGGGAAGAGCTTGGCGAGATCCGTCCCCTTGCCGGTCCAAGTGGCTTGCGCAAGGAGATTGGAATCCAATGCCGCCTTCAAGATCTCGCCGCGCGCTGGCAAAACGGGCACTTGAAACCTGCCGCCCGGCCGCCGGGGATTTTCGGGATGATTCTCGACTGTCGGCAGGACAATACGGCCCTGGCCGGCGGCCAGTTTGAAGCCAAAGGGACTCAATTCATAACCAAACGTCAAAGCTGCGTTTGCCAGCAAACGGTCAAGCTGGGTTGCGGCGAACTGAGGGGCGTTGGTGGAGAGCAAGCGCAGGCCCGGTTCATCCACCGTTGGCAAGCCCACCGCAAAACCCAGCGTCGCCTCGTCGAGTGCGGGCACGACATTCGCCACCGACCCGCCGGACATGATGAAGAAAGGCAAATTTCCAAAAACATACGACGGGGAGAACGTGGCGTCGGCCTGGATAGCGCTTTTGTTCACGAGCATGCTCGCGGCCACCAGCCTGTTTCCGCCCGTCAGTGAAATGCCGAAGATACTCGGCTCGACCGACCCGCAGAATTGCAGGCGAGGATTGGTGGAATTGTAAACGCGCAGGATCAGGCCGATGACGCGATCATTCAACGCGATCACGGCCTCACGACCGAAGTCGCTGGAGGCGGAGGGATGAGAGGCGAGAAACTTGGCGAGCTCCGGCAAATTGAGTAGCGCGGTCAGCACGGAAATCTGCTCGTTTTGCGTCAATAAGCCCGGGCCGCCTGGCGGACCAAAATAGGCTGTCAATGGACGGGAACGAATTCCTGTCAAAGGTGTGGCCCGATTCGTGACCGCTCGCTCAACGAGTGGATAAATCACCTGCGAAGCCTGGCTTGCCAGGTCGCTCGACACGCTCGCGATAAAATCGGCCAGCGCTGTGAGCGTGCCTGTCACGCACTCGTCGCAACCGATGGCCAGGCCCATTTGGCCGAGCTCAAGCGGCCCGAGCGCGGCATGCATTCCGCCGCAGAGAGAGGGATTCGGATTTCCGTTGGTGTCGGTGAGGGAATAGAAAAATTCGCCCGTGCCCACGGGAAGGCCGAACAGGTTCACGCTTCCCAGAATGCCCGCGCTGCCGGTGGTCGAGGCCACGGCGCCGCCCACCGCGTTCAAGGCCACCGATACCGGCGCGTAGCTGAAGGTTCCTTTGAGCTGGATGGTGACATCAACGCATTTAATGCCGGCGTAGGCCGCCTCGTAGAGGACATCCAGCGGCGTTTGCCCGGGAGCGCGCGTGGCGTTCAGGGCGGCCAGCACCGCCGCGGCCACGCCGTTGCGCATGGCGAGCAGGCTGTTGTCGATGAACGGGTTGATTTGCGCCTGGTTCGTTCGGTGTGAGGCGGGCGGGCGGGGAATCAATCCATCGATGAATTCCCGGACGCCGTCGGCGAAGTTATCCGCCACCACCGGGGCGCTGCCGCTGAGATTGATATTCGCCGCCGCCAGAATTTGATCGACAGCATTGCGGTCCAGCGAACTGAATTTGAAAATCGTCCGGTCCCGGTATTTTCCGTTGTAATTCGACGGAGACGGTTCCTCGGCGGCGGACGGATGACGCTGGCAAAGCAGGTTCAAAGTGGCGGGCGGGCAATCTCCGGTGGGGCAGGGATCTTGCGTTGTGGAATCGAGGGCCGGTGTGGCGAGCGGTCGGATGGTCCGCCCTCGCGCCGCCAGGGCAATCGCGGCCTTGCGATTCTCGTGCAACTCTTGAAATCGTTGCAAATCGGACCAGCTTAAAACCGCCAAGTCCGAGACCTTGGGTCCCCGAACGGAGGCAGTCCTCAGGCCGGATGCCGCGCTTGCCGGAGACGCGCTGTTTTCACACAAACCAAGGGCGCAGACGAAATCACAAGGGTCGCTAAAATTATTCAAAAAGCTCACACCCCCCTCCGCTCCCGTCAGTAAAATTCCCCCCAAAGCGCCACCGTCCAATGGAATCCCCGCCGGGCCGGCATTGGCGGCAAGGCAAAGGCCGATTAGGCCATCCAGACGGGTGGCGATCGTCGCTTTAATACCGACCCCGTTATACATGCCTCCCACCGTGCCCGCGAAAAAGAGCTCGGAAGGGTTGTTCAAGTTATTCACTGCCAGGCCGCCGCTGAATCCGGCCATGTCACCAATGGTCAAATTCTCGAGCGCGAGCGCGAACCCGTTCACGGAGAACTCCGGGGCCGCGCCGAAGCCGCGCGGCAATCTCACTTGCACATTTGTCACCGCGCCAAACAACCGGGGCAGCTTGTCGGATTTGGCGTCGGGAGGCGCGAGGGAGATATCCACATTCCCGCTCACCGTGAGAATCAAATTGGTTGGGGAAAGCAGGCGCGGTAACGGAACGCCGGGGGTGATAAACGTCACACTGCCGGCGGTCAGGTGAAGTGGCAAGGCGTCCAAGCCAAGCAGTTTTAATCGTTCGTTAGTCTGGAAGCCGATGCTGGAAACCTGAAATTGCGGCTCCGGGTCCTCGACGGTCGCGACGCCATTGAAAACCAGGCGCGCGTCGCGCAACCCGAAGAACATGAAATCGGTCGCGCCAATCGCGCCGCTGACACTGACCTCGAACTTTCTTTCAGCGCTGAGCGCCAGCAAGTTTGTCAGCCCGTTGAGCGTGATCGAGGCCTGGACGTTTGGATCGCCCGGCGCGGGGATTCCGTTGGTATCGACTCCCGCCAGCTCGATTCCACCCGCGCCGCCGATTTTCATCCGGCCGCCAAAACTCAGAGAATCGAGTGCCACTTGCGGCAATCCGCCAGTCTCCCAGCGCAGCGAGCCGCCCGTGCCAAAGCTGAAGCCCGAGTTGCTTTGCGGATCGGCCAGCAAATCCGGACTGAAGGCGCCACGCATTCCGCCGCTCGCCGTAAAGATAGTGTTGCGGCGACCATCCGCGCTGAGGCTGGTGTTGAAGGCGAGTGTGCTGTTCGTTTGGAAATCGAGCGTGAATCCGCCGAGATCCAGCAAACGCGTTCCCTGACGCAAAGTAACACTGGCGGCCGCCGGAAACCCGTCGATGGCCCAATCCGCGCCCGTCACATCGAACACCGAGGTTTGGTTGGGGAAGGGAACGCTCAGGGTCGCGCTCAGATTTTCCAGCACCGGCACATCATTCGAACGGAGGGCCAGTCGGGCAGAGCAGATTTCCACGCCCAGATTGGTGAGGCCAGGAACATTGAAGCCGACGTTTCTGAAATCGAGCGCGCCACTGAAGGTGGTTTTTTGAGTGGTCCCGCTGTCGATGGAAACAATGACCGGATTTGTGGAAACGAGGGCGATTTCAGGTCCCGTCGCGATTTGGCCTGGATTGGTCGCGCAAAGACCGTTGTGAAAGATTTCTGGCAGACGGAAGGTGCCATTGCTCAGGCTGAGTGAAAAGGAGTTGCTGCCGGAAGTTACCGCCGTGGTTAATCCTATCACCGAGAGGTTGAAGTTTGTGGGACCAATTACGGCAGGCAGCGGCTTTTGTTTCGCGAGCAAACCGGCGGAACCGGAAACCCTGATGGTCCCTTGCGCCGAGCCGGCGCGAAGATCGAATCCGACGCCCGCGTTGAACAAGACGAAATCCTCGCTCAAGCGCAAATCAAGATTGTTGCCTTGCGCGTCAAAGCCGAGCCGCCGCTCCGCCTGGTTATAGTTCAGAGACACATCAAAGACACGATCCCCGGAAGGGGCATTCGGCACGGTGAGCGTGCCCGCGCCGCCAAAGGTCGCCACCCCTGACGAGCCGCCCGTGATGGCAAGACTGGTGCGCAGTTTGGCCTGGCCAAACGGCAGGGGCGTTCCCATGCCCGCGTCGATGCTGTACGACCCGTCGTTGGCCAAACAAGCGTTGCCAATTTCAAAAAACAAATTCGTGTTCACCTCCGGGAACCGCACGCGACCGCCGAAGCATCCTTCCAAAAACCCGGTGTCGCGATTGAAGAACAGACGCCCCGAGACGCGCTCGATGTCCACCGCCCCCGGCAAAGGCACCACCACATCCTCCAGGCGGACGTTGTTGGCCAGTGTGAGCAGCGCATCCGCAACCCGGTTCGCCGCCAGTAAGGTTCCATTCCGGGCTTGGGTGAAGGCATTGTTCAAACCAACGTTGAGATTGGTTCCATACGTCGCCGCGTGCAGGCGCAGGGCCTCGTCGTACCGGCCCAGCAGCCACCAGGCTTTTTGCGCCTCGGCCACAGTGGAGAGATTGACCGAGAACTCCGAGAAGGTGGTTTGAAGATTTGTAAGCACACTGAAATCATTGGTCATGCGGAAACCGGCCCAATCGGTCAGGCCGATCACCGCGCTAAACAACCCCTGCGCTTCCGCCAGGCGGTTTGTCAAAAAGGCCGCCGTGAACGGCCGCGCCCTTAGCTCCTGCACCTTGAACCGCACATAAGCATCCATATTGGTGGATATCTCGAGGGGCACCGGACGCCCGATTACTTGAAAATAGTTGTTCAACTGGGTGAGGAAATCCGGCTGGTAATTTTCATCCGGCGAGACGATTTGCACGCGCCGGTCGGAACCGATGGCGCGATCCACCGCCGAGCGGAGCTGGCGGTTCCGGCGGCCAATTCGCTCCTCCGCTTCCTTTTTGGCCTGATCCATCTCACTTCCGATGGCCGTTCCTCGGGGCGCTTTGGCCGCGAGGAGCGCGACCACCTCGCTGGAGCGCGGGTCAGCCGTTCCGGTCAATTGCAACGCCACGGCATTGTCCATCAATAACCGGCTCGCCTCGAAGTAGCGAGTCAGGGACATGCCGGGGGAGTCGGTGAATTCCTGGATAAGCAAATCCTGCTGCCGCAGCAACACGGGGGCCACGAGCTTTTGCAACTCGCCCTCGTTGTCCTCGCCTTGTTCCGCCAAAAGCGCGTCCAGCGAAAGCAACAACCGTCCATTCAGCGCCAGGTCGTATTCGGTCAAACCTTTGAAACGGTTGGTGTCGGCCACGGCGCCGGTCTCCGGGGCGAGGCCCATCCGGCCGGCCTGGCGCCGCGCCGCGCAGACCGCGAGCGCGGCCGCGCGTTGGCGCAGGCTCGCCGCGGCATTTGTGTACGCGGCACAGGGGTTGGCCGGAATCACACCCTCCGCGCCCGTGCCCTCTCCCAAATCCTGAAGCATGCCGACGTGCTCGTAGAGTGAGCGGACAGCATCCAATGAATCCGCGAGGCGGTCCGGCAAGTCGGGCGTCAACAGCGCAACCAGATTGGTCCCCTCGACCCGCGCGCCTTCGCGGAGCTTTTGGTTGACCGCGCTGACGGAATCGCTGCCGGCCAGTTGTTGCCGCGCCACCTCGTCGATGGCCTGCTTCATTTGTCGCCGTGCCCCGGACCGGGCGGCCAGATTCGCGAGTTGTGAAATCCCATCACTCAACGCGTTGGTGGCCGCCCGGGCATCTTGATTGAGGTGGTCAATGCTTTGCAGAACGGAATCCAAGTTTTGCTGGGCATTGGTGAGGCCGGCGCCGTG
>CAZMLP010000270.1:0-6554 GCA_964566745.1 uncultured Verrucomicrobiota bacterium
TGCTCCACTCGCTGCACCAATCTCTTCCTTCCGGCGCCAGGCTGGTCTTTCTGGTCCCTTTCAATCCCAAGCTCTATAGCGAGTTCGACAAGCAGATCGGGCATTTCCGCCGTTACAAGCCGGGGGAACTGGAGGGCAAAATGAAATCCGCCGGGTTCACGGTCGAGCGGCAGTTCTATTTCAACAAGGCGGGTGTCATCGCCTGGTGGGTGGGCAACACGCTCTCCGGCCAGCGCACCATCACCGCCTGGCAGCTAAAAGTATATAATTCCCTCACTCCCGTGTTCCGAATGATGGAACCGTTGCTTCCGATGACGGGCCTCTCCACGATCGTGGCCGCGCGCAAAGCGTGACGCGAGCCGGTTTGGCCCAACCTCCAAGAGCGGCTGGGCTGACCACTGGAAGCAAGGCGCGCGATTACCTCCCCAGGGTATTCGATGGCGCCAGTGGCGCCACATATAGTGCTGGACACGGCATCGTCCCCTTGTCACCGGCGGCAATATTTTTTTTGCGTTAAATATCCGCCAAAATCTGTTGACGCCCGTGACAGGAGTTGAGACAAGTTCATCAAAGCCAGCCAACAGAGCCCCCGTTTCCGAAGAGCATCAGAATCCGGGATCGTGGCTGGCCGGGAACCTTCGTTTGGGGTCTCCTTGCCGTTTCCAAAACCAACCTGCTTATGAGCGCAATCCATCCTCTAAGAAAAATAATCCGCATCCTGGCCGCGCCGGCCGTGGCCGCCTTGTTCGCGGCCTCCGCCAGCCCGGCCCAAGCCCAGGCGAAATTGATCGCCTTGTGGAACTTCAATGACGCCAGCATCACCAACAAAACCACCGCCTCGCCCCACGGTTATACCGGTGCCCTCACGGCCGGCGCGGCTTTCACAGCGGACGGCGGTGGACACAGCGGCAAGGCGGGCGACCGTGCGATGGATTTCGGCACCAATCAGACCGGCCAACGAGTGGTGGTGAATGGCGCGGGATGGCTGAATCCTTACACCACGAACGATCAGGTCACTGTTTCTTTGTGGGTGCGGCACTATTTCACCAACTTGGTGGCTGGCTCCGCCTTCTGGATGGTGTCCCCTTCGAGCACCGGCAGCGCCCGGGGATTCCAAGCGCACTTGCCTTGGGACAATGATCAAGTCTTTTTCGACTCCGCCGGTTGCTGCACCACGGATGAAACACGCATCCAAGGGGACATCAGCGGCTTTTCTGGCTGGACCGGCGATGACTCGTTCTGGACCAATTGGCATAACTTCGTCTTCGTAAAGAACGCCGCAACCAAGCAAATCTGGATCGATGGCACCCTGTTCCTGGAAGGCGGCGGCACCACGGTCCTGCCCGGTGACTTTACCCAGATCGTCATTGGCGCTGCCTCCGACGGCGGCGGCAACCTCATCGGGCAAATTGATGACTTTGCCGTGTTTGCCAGCGCCTTGGACGCCACCACCATCGGCAAGCTCGCGCAAGGCCCCGCGCCGGCCTCGCTGGACGCGGACACCGATGGCGACGGCATGCCGGACTGGTGGGAAGACGCCCACGGCTTGAACAAAAACAGTGCCGCCGACGCCTCCCAAGACGCGGATAACGACGGTTTGACCAACCTCCAGGAGTGGGTGAAGGGAACCGATCCAAAAAACGCCGACTCGGATGGTGACGGTTTGAAGGACGGGGTCGAGACTGGCACGGGCACCTTCGTCAGCGCCACGAACACCGGCACCGATCCCAACAATTGGGATAGCGATGGTGACACCTTGAGCGACGGGGTCGAGACTGGCACTGGCAAGTTCGTCAGCGCCAGTGACACCGGCAGCAATCCCACCAAAACGGACACGGATGGCGACGCCTACTCGGACATCACCGAAGTGACGCTGGGAAGCAATCCGGTGGACTCCAAGATCACTCCGGTCACGGCCGGCAAACCCAATCTCCTCGCCTTCTATGATTTCAATGACGCTTCATCGGTGGAAACCACTAAAGACAAGGTTCACGGAATCGTCGGCAGGTTGGACAACGGCGCCGCCTACACGCCGGACGCGGGTGGCCATACCGGCAAGGCCGGGGACAAGGCGATGGACTTCGGCTCCGACAGCAACGGCCGCCGCGTGACCATCACCAACACCTTCTTCAACGCCGTGGCGCCGAACGACAAGGCCACGGTGTCACTTTGGGTCAATTTGTACGAGGTGGCCAACAGCTCGGCGATCTGGGCCGATTCTCCGACTGCCGGCCGGGCCTTCCAGGCGCACCTGCCGTGGAGCGACAACCACATTTACTTCGACACCGGTGGCAACCGCGTCCAGGATGACACTGCGAACTTCACCAATTACACCGGCGACGCCTCGTTCTGGAACGCTTGGCATCATATCGCCTTGGTGAAAAACACCACCGTCGGCCAAATCTGGATTGACGGCCAGTTGTTCAAGGAAGGCGGCACACCGGCCACTCTGGTCACGAACGTTTCGGTCCTGCTCTTTGGCTCGGCGCCGGGTGACAATGCCAACATGCACGGCATGCTGGACGACATCGCGATTTATGCCTCGGCGCTGACCAAGTCGCAAATCCAGGCCATCTTCTCCGGCACTCCGCCGGATAACCTGGACGCGGACGCGGATGGCGATGGCATGTCCGACGTGTTCGAGCTGGCCTACGGCTTCAACAAGAACAGCGCCGCCGATGCCGCCCAAGACGCGGATAATGACGGCTTGACCAACCTCCAGGAGTTCCAAAAGGGGACCGATCCCAAGAACCCGGATACCGATGGCGACGGCATCAAGGACGGCGCTGAAACCGGCACCGGCATTTATGTCAGCGCGACCGACACCGGCACCGATCCAACCAAGGTCGATTCCGACGGCGACGGCCTCCCCGACAATGTCGAGACTGCCACCGGCAAATACGTCAGCGCCACCAACACCGGCACCGATCCCAATAAAGCCGACTCCGACAGTGACGGTTATCCGGATGGCTTGGAGTTGTCATTCAAGACCGATCCGAACAGCGCGGCCAGCAGCCCCGCTCAACCCGGTGCGTTAAACCTTATCGCCTACTGGGACTTCAACGATGCCACCGATTCGACGAACACGGTGGATAGCGTGAATGGTTTGGTCGGCCAGATGCTCGGGGGGACGGTGTTCACCGACGACGCGGGCGGTCACACGGGCAAGGTGGGCGACCGGGCCGTTGACTTCTACGCGGGCGGCAACAAGAGCGGGCAAGTCATTGATGTGAAGAGTGGCTTCCTCGGAATCGCCGGCGTGAATGATCAGATCACCATCTCGCTATGGCAAAACCTGACGGAAATTGCGAACCAATCCCAGTTTTGGGGCCAATCCACGGACCCTGCCACCGGCGGTCGCGGCATCAACATCCATTTGCCGTGGGGTGATGACACCATCTACTACGACACCGATGGCTGCTGCGGCGGAACCCAGCGCATCGCGAAGAATATCAACACCTTCCCGGGCTGGACCGACGACAGCTTCTGGAGCCAATGGCGACATTACGCGATCCTGAAAGATGGCCCGCACAAACAGGTGTGGATTGACGGCGTGCTCTTCTTCGAGGGCAACAACACTGGCCGTCTGCCTGTCGCTTACAGTGACTTGTTCATCGGCGGCAGCGACGCCGATGGCGGCAACAGTATGCACGGCATGCTGGATGACTTCGCGGTCTTCGCGGCGGCCCTGACGCCCGACGAGATTAGCCAGTTGGCCAAAGGCACGGCTCCAAACAAGCTGCCCGCCCGCAACGTTGCCACCAAGCCGAAGATCACCTCCATCAAGGTCAATGCCAACGGCAGCCTGACCATCGAGTGGACCGGCGGCGGCACATTGCAATCCGCCCCGGCTGTAACCGGCCCGTGGGGTGATGTCACAGGCGCCACCAGTCCGTTCACCTTCACGCCAACGGCGACCCAGACCACGCTCTTCGGCCGGATCAAGCAGTAATCATTCGGACGACGGAACTTCGTGGAAATCGAAAGCAGACCGGGCCTCGGCCCGGTCTGTTTTTTTACGGAAACCGTGCGTGATTTGCTCCCGCGTGGATTGACATTCCAGTCCGGCTGGCAATGATCGCGGCAGCAGGATTAACAAGCAAGGTCACCACGCCGCTATGATTCGTAATTGGTTTTTCATCTTCATCACCACCTCTTTTTGCCTGACGGCCTTGCATGGCGCGCCCGGAGATTTCCACCTCTTGCCGGGGGGAACGCTTGGCAAATTCGAACAACCTGGGGCAATGGCGGTTTTTCCCGACGGCAGCCTGCTGGTGGCCAACAACGGATCAAGCCGTGAACCGGGATACACGCCTTTGATCAAATTCGACGCGCAGGGCAACCGGGATTTGAATTTTAAGCCGGACAATTTGCCTTTCTATTCCAATATCGACTCCATTTTTGCCTTGGAGAATGGCGACGCATTTTTATTCGGTTTCACCAACAGCACCGACCAGGCGGCAATCCGGATTAACTCGCTTGGAAAAACTGTGGCCTTCCCGTTTGAACTGGATAAATCGGAAAGAATCTCCCAGATCGCCCTCGGCCCCAAAGGCACGATTCTCGCAGTCTTGGAGACCCGAACTTCTGAGGGATATATTTGGTTCGACAGTGTCGCGCGCTTTTTACCGGCAGGAAAACGCGACCCGGGGTTTCACGAGCCTTGGGTGACCGATGGCTGGATATATCACCTTGTGATGGCGCCGGGCGACAAGATGCTGGCTTTCGGAGCAATTGGCTCGGAAAGCTTGGTCGATGGAGATTCGTCGCCCTCGGGATTCCGCCTGAATGCGGACGGCACGATCGACACCAGCTTCCGGTTGCGCGACTCTTGGGACGCCAATGTAAACCTGTATGTGGACAATGTGGCGGTCGATTCGATCGGGCGCGTGTATGCTTCCGCGTATGTCAACCAAAGCGGCGAGGGCCTGGCGAACCGAATCGTCCGTTTTGGCGCGGATGGCAAATTCAATGCGGGTTTCAGGTTGCCGCCGCTGGATCAGCTGCCGGACCAGATGATTCCCCAACCGGATGGCAGCGTAATCGTGGCCGGCGGCTTTCGTCACATCGGAACTAGTGTCCAATACGGCGTGGCGCGGATCACTGCGGAAGGCACACTGGACGAGGGATTTGTTTTTGGGAATGCCTCTGCCGTCATTCCGCAAATTTGTGCCGCGCCGGATGGCCGGATCTTTGTCGCGTTCACTTCCAATGCGGGCGGCGCAGGCGGTTACGTGGGTATCCTCGACACCAGTGCCTCAGCCGCGACCCTGCCGGTAATCTTGCAATCTCCCCGCGATCGAACTGTCTTGGAGGGCCAAAGCGCGACTTTTGAAGTTCAAACTCGCAGTGTGCCGTCCGCCCGCTACCAATGGCAAAAAGATGGCGTCAATGTGCCCGGCGCCACCAACGCGATGTTGGCCTTTTCCAATTTGGTTTTTACCGCCACCGGCTCTTACACCGCCATCGCTCAAAACATTTCCGGCGCGGTGACGAGCGCCCCCGTGCGTCTGGTGGTGAATGCCCGCGCGTTGACTCCCGGCTCGCTCGACACAGCTTTTGAATTTAAAGCCACAAATGGCTTGTTCAGTTCCATCAGTGTTCGGGCCATTGTGCCCCAAGGAGACAAACTCATCGTCGGCGGAAGCTTTATTATGCCGGACGCCGGCTGGAGCGGGATTGCGCGCCTGAATTCGGATGGTTCCCCCGATTCCTCGTTCAAGGTTGGGTCTGGAATTGGCTCGTTCTCGAAGGTGACCACTCTGATGCTCGATCCCGATCGAGGGATTTATGTTGGCGGTGACTTCGGCGCCTTCAGTGGCCAGCGACGCCCCGGTCTTGCCCGGCTGAAGTCGTCGGGAGAACTCGATGAATCCTTCGGCGCGACGTTCGCCAATGGAAAAGTTGACGCGTTCGTGGTGCTGGGGGACGGGAAGTTGCTGCTCGGGGGAGAGTGGCTGGGGACCGGGAGGACCAATTTAGTAATGCGACTGAAACCAGATGGCACGGAGGATGGCAGCTTTCGCCCGACGCTGGATTGGGGTTTGGGCACGGTCACAGCCATCAGTGTTCAAGCGGACGGGAAAATTGTCGTGGCGGGGAAACGAATGACAAATAACGTCCTCCGCGGCGCCATCGCCCGTCTGCTGCCGGATGGCAGCGTGGACTTGGCATTCACACCTTTTGCCGGACAGGACTTTTACGTGGACCGATTGCGGGCGTGGCCCGGCAACAACACTCTCGTGAACTACACCGAAGTCACCTCGCGAGACGGGGAGACCGGATATACTGGAAGTGGCGGGACCCGCATGATCACCGCTGACGGTGGTGTCACATCGCCGCCATATTTTTTCCTGAGTGCGGATAGCATATGTTTTCGTCAAAATGGCGGCTTCCTGGCCGGGGACTTTTTTGGCGTTTCTCGCTATGACGCATCTGGCATCCGCGACACGAATTTTGTGTCGCGACCGTCGGGCGCGGTCGCTTGCATTTTCGAAAAATCAAACGGTGATATCATCATCGGCGGTAATTTTACCCAGGTGGACGGTATTCCC
>CAZMLP010000271.1:0-3896 GCA_964566745.1 uncultured Verrucomicrobiota bacterium
AGGCGCTGAGCGCGTTGACCAGCGTGCCGCGTCCCGCCTCGATCTCCGCTTGCCGTTGCGCACCGGCCTCAGCCCCGGCGCTGGCCTGCTGGTTGGTCGCGGGCACGGCATTCGTCGGCACCTGGTTGGTGAGCATGGCCGCGAGCAGATTGGTCGCGACGCTCAGGATTTGCGTGTGTTTGACCAACTCGCCGTTGATGGCGTCCAGTTTGCCGTTGCCGAGGGCAAGGTTGTTGTTGACGGTGCCCAAGCCGGTGTTGAGCGCTTCGCGGACGTTGTCCAGTGCCCCCTTGATGTCGTCGGCCTTGTTGTTCAGCGTGTTCAGGCGGGAGACCGTGCCGGAAGTGTCGTTGTGGATGTCGGTCAGTTTGCCGTCGATGCTCGCCAGCCAGTTGTTGGCGGTGCCCAGGCGGCTGTTCGCGTCATCGAGCTTCCCGTTGGCCGCCGCCGTGTTGGCCGAGATTTCCCCGAGCTTGGCGTTGCCCTGGCCGGTCTTCTCGCTGATGCCGTCGAGCTTGCCGTTGCCCGCTGTCACGTTGTTGTTCAGCGTGCCCAGGCCGGTCTCGATGGCTTGCGCCGACTGGATCACCTGGTCGAGCCGTCCGTTGACGCCGTCCAGCTTCGTGTTCGCGGTGTCCACGGCCGCCCGCGTGGCCGCTGTGTTGGCCGCGATGATGTCGAGCTTGCCATTGGCCACGCCGATTCCGCCCGCGATGTCCGTCAGCTTGCCGCCCTGATTGAGCGTCCCGCTGTTGAGCGCGTTCTCAATGGCCGTGAGTTTGTTCAGTTGCGCGCGAAGCGAGTTGTTGGCGTCATCGAGCGACTGTTGCTCCAGTCCATACAAGGCGCTGAACCCGGTGCGGACGGTCTCGTCCTTGGCCAGGTCGTTGCCGAGGTTGAAGTTGATGTTCGAGTTGTCCTTGCTGCCTTTCTCCGGGTCCACCTGCCCTTTGTCGCTCGCCCCGGTCGGGTTGCCCGGCGGATGCCCGTCCTGCCACCATCCGCTGTCGTTGTTGTCGGCAGAGGCGACCGGGCGCGTGTCGGTTTTGAACAGGTCGCCGTTTTGCGTGTAAATGCTGTCCACGGCCTCGATGCCGATGCTGGCCTTCTGGTCGCCGGTGTAGTCAAAGCAGTAGGTCCGGCCCGGCGGAAGCACGGTGTGCGAGCCGACCACCGCGCCGTTCACTCGCACCTGGTATTCCTGCGTGACGCCGCTGTTGTTCGTGACGCACTTGCTGATGTGCCACAACTGCGGCGCGCTGGGCGGCTGGCTCCCCAGTCCCGGCCAGACCTCGAACGAGGCCGCGTCATTGGCGACCGTGACGTAGTCGCTGAACACGCCCCGCCGGTCGCGGGATTCAGCCAGGAGATGCGCATCTGCGAGCCGTTCCCGTACGCCGCGAAGGTGGACGTGAGCGAGCCACCCGCCGGGATGTTGATCGAGTCCATCGTGCCGATGACGCTGGACCCGTTCCACACGCTGATTTGCGACCCGGTAATGGTCACATTCCCGGTGTTGCGCACCGTGATGTTGGCCGCGAGCGTTGGCAGCGTCAGCGCCGCCAAAGCAAGAAGAACAGCAAGCATCCGCATAGGAACCCCCCGGTAAAGCAGAGGACTGGCATGGGTGACGACAGACGGCCCGGATGAGTTAAACCGGACCGTCTGTCTGCTTGGAAGGTTTTACCGGATGACCGTCGGGCCGCTGGATTCAGGCGTGACCGTCTCCACGAACCAGTCGGTTAGCTTACCCGCGAGCATGGCCCGCAGATGCTCAGGCTTGAGGTCCGGCAATACCGGATGCAAAGCGCCGCACTCCGCCTCGATGATGTTGTCCCTGCTCGACCCCTCTGGATAAAGCCCGACCAACACCAACGAACCACGGAGTTGAGCCGCCTGACCATCGGTAATGTCGCGGCGCAGTAATGCCTTCAACTGCGAACTGGCAACCATCCGCCGCTCCACCGCCTGCCCTTCGGCAAACAGGTCCGCAGCATTGCTGCGAGCAAACAACTCCATCACTTCCGCCGACACCCGGAAAGCCCGCCCTTTCTCGATGGAGGCTTCCATCAAGGGCCATTTTTTGCCGCCGCTGTGAAGCTTGGCCTGCGCGTAGTTATACTCGCCGAGCAAGCCCTTCGCCTCGTCATCCGTAGGTTGTTTGCCAAATGCCTTCACCAGAGCCGGTTTCACAACCAGAGATCGCCCAGGACGGAGAACAAAGTAACGTTGCTTCGCGAACGCAGCCTCGACCGCTTCCGCGATTACGGCACGTTCAGCCTTCTCCAACCGCTCTTGCTCAGCGATCCGCGCATCCACGAACGCCTCACGTTGGTCCATGGTCATCGCGTCCCACTGCTCCCTCGGCAAAATGCGTTCCTGCGCCATAGCTTGATGGCCCACGATAACCGCCATCCCCGCCAAAAACAACTTAGTCCCTTTCATAATTCAGTTTCTCCTGCGTTGATTGTTTTGCGTGCTGGTCAGGCGATCAAAAGAAGCTCGCTTGCGAGATCGACGTGTCAGCGTAATACTGGATAAGGTCCCAACAGGCGTTCCATCGCGGGGTGCAGTCAAACCCGTCAACGGTTGCCCTGATGGCCAACCACTTCAGCTCAAACTCAACCGGGTCAGTGTCATAGCTGACGTTCTGCCTGGTGTACGGCGCAAACCGTCGCCCGCTGAAGTGACACCGCACTCCGTGCCAGGCAGGTGACGTCGAATAGACATGATACTGAGTCGTGCGGTAGTCGGTATAACTCCAGTTTCCACTCCCGTCGCCAATAGGAAGTGTGTACGACGAAAACATGATCCCCTTGTAGTCGAAGTAACTCTTCGAATAACCAGTATCATTGGTCCAGCCGGTGTCATAGTGGGTTCCGGCAATGAGATCCCAGCCCTGAACACGGTACTGGTTAAATGACCTCGACTTGTCGAACTCGCGTTGACCCTTGGTATTAGTGTCGATCGTACCATTTGCCAGCTGCCTTTTGGCCGTGGTCAGATGCTTGCCGTAGAAGATATCGATGTAATCAGCACCGGCCTCCTGCGGCGGGGCGATCACCCATCCAGCGTTCGTCGTGTAAGGGTAAGGAACAGGAATAACCCTCGTCATGGTGCCAACCGCAATTGGCGAACCCACACCCAAGCCGACGTTCGCAAACGGTGTTTGATTCGTGTTCAGCAGCCAAGCGTTGACATACGACTGGCTGGTGCTTGGGCTGTACGTGTCACCGCCGCCACTGAAAGCCTCGTAGAGCGCCGGGTCCTCGGCGCGGGTTACCAGAACCGCAGCCAAGAGGGTTAATAAACAGAGTAATTTTTTCATTTTTGTTAAAGAGTGGCCCTCGCCGAAACGAGGGCCATTTTGTGTAAGGATTGTTTTCAGCCCTTGCGGAGCTTCTTGAGGTAGCCCAGGCCGATCATCGAGATGGCGATGGTCACCACAATGCCGAAGATCGTGCCGAAGAACGTCTTCACCGCGTTGGCTCCATCCGTCAGCCCCGCATCCACCGTGACAGGGTCCGCCGCCTGCGCCATCACCGTGAAGAACAACGCGAGGGCGACCAGCGCGACCGGCGAGGCAGATAACGACAGCAAGCCACGCGTGAAGGTGGCGAAGAGCGCGCTGGCACAGGCCAGCACCGCCACGAGCATTGATTTGATTTTGCCGAACATACCGACTTCCTTTCTGTTGAGTTTTATTGCGAATGCCGTTTTGCGATTGCCCGCGTGGGCAAACGAATCACCGGCCAAGAGGTAGCGTGACAGAGTTGCCGCCCTCGAAATAGTTGCGCTTTGTGAACGATTTTCGCGGTCGCCCAACGCTGCGCTCGGAGCCGTTCCATTGCTCGAATTCGTCCAGAGCGACGTAGGCCACTCCCCACAGCACAAAG
>CAZMLP010000272.1:0-6458 GCA_964566745.1 uncultured Verrucomicrobiota bacterium
GGCGCGATCGGTCGCGCGTTGCTGTTGCGGGTCAAGGACATCATGCGGGCGGGCTCGTTGAACGCCGTCGTGCCGGAAACCATGACCGTGAAGGAGGCGCTGCTGGTTATGACCGCCGCCAAGTCCGGCAGTGTGAGTGTGGTGAACGCGCGGGGCAAACTGGCCGGGGTGTTCACGGATGGCGATTTGCGCCGGCAAATGGCCCGCGACGAGGAGAATCTCCGCCAGCGGATGCGCGATGTGATGACCCGCAATCCGATCTGCGTCCGCGAGGATGCCCTGGCGGTGGAGGCATTGAACGTTTTCAACGCGCGCAACATTGACGATTTGATCGTCGTGAACGCCCGCAAAGAACCGGTGGGAATGGTGGATTCGCAGGATTTGCCGAAGCTGAAATTGATGTGACGGCGGGAGAAACGAAATCCGGATAACAAATGACGAGGGAATGACCAAACGCCAAATTCTTGAGGTTTGGTTCGGTTTGAAGGACTTCGACATTGGAGTTTCGCTCGTCATTCGGAATTAGGATTTCGTCATTTTGACATGCCCGCCGAACCTCCAAATGACGCCAAGCCTGTTAATTCTTGGGTCGCGGATTTTCTGCGGCACTTGGAGGCGGAAAAGGGGGCGTCCATCTACACCCGGCGAAACTACCGGCAAGCGCTCACCGAGTTTTGCCAATGGCATCAAACCGAGCGCGGCGGCGCGCCGGACTGGGCAAAGCTGGACCGCGATGATTTCCGCGCTTATTTGCGATTCCTCGGGCGTGGCAAGCTGGGCCGGGCGGCAATTTTGCTGCGGTTTTCCGCGTTCCGCTCCTTTTACAAATTCCTGGCCCGTCAAGGCCGGGTGGAAGGGACACCGATTCGCAACATCTCCCTGCCCAAACTGGCGCGGCGGCTGCCGAAATTTCTGACGGAGGAGCAATAGCTCGCCCTGTTGCGGGCCCCGCTTCAAGAGCTCGAGAGCCGCCGGCAAAACACCAAGCGCGCGGTGGACGAAAGCCAGTACTACCGCGACGCCGCGGTGCTGGAGACGATTTATTCGTGCGGACTTCGTATCGCCGAACTTTGCTCGTTGCGCGCGGAGGACATCCAGTGGGAGGAACAAATGGTCCGCGTGCGCGGCAAAGGAAAAAAGGAGCGGCTGGTGCCCATCGGCGCGCCGGCCCTGGAGGCGATCCGGCACTACTGGAAGGTTCGCGCGCATGAGCCGGCGGGAAACGCGGCGGTGTTTTTAGGCCATGCGCGGCAGGACGCTGCCGTGCAACCCCGCACGATCCAGCTTCGCCTCAAAAATTATCTGGCGCTCGCGGGCCTTGATCCCGCCTTGACGCCGCACAAACTGCGTCACAGCTACGCCACTCACCTGCTCAACGCCGGCGCGGATCTGCGCAGCGTGCAAGAATTGCTTGGTCACGCGCACCTTGTGACGACACAAGTTTACACGCACGTCACCATTGACCGCTTAAAGCAGGCCTACGAGGCGCATCCCCGGGCTTGATCCGGGACGCCGCGCGGGGTCAATATCCCGGATCCATGTGGACACTTACCAACCGCGGAGCTATTCGGGTCAGCTCTTTCCCGGCCATGTCATAGACAATGCCCATGACTTGATGCGCTCCCGGCGGCGCGGCCTCGACCGGCCAATGCGCGACTGCTCGCCGAAAATCCCCCTCCTTCTCAAAAGTCTCCAATTGCGCCGGATAATCTGTATGCGCCGAGCCGGTCAAATTCGAGACGCGGAAAACAATCTTCCCGATGGAAGCCGCCAGCCCGGGCGGCACCGCCATGAAGGCCGTTACTTGCGGCTTGCCCGGCTGGGTCCAGGCGGTGTCGCAACGAATGGGCAGCATCACCGGACCACACTGCGCCCAATGTTCCGACTCCAGTTTCTCCACCAGTTGAACCAAGCCCAAGCTGGCAGGCTGCTGAACCGAGAGCGGGCTGCCGTAGGCAAAACTACGGGCGACACGCCAACGGGCAGGATTGGAATCCCCATCGCCATAGCAAAGCTCGGCATCCAGCGCGATCACCTCGCCTGCCTTGGGCTTAAAGCCGGGAAAATTGGCCCAAGGAAGTTTGAACTCGACTTCCATGCCGGCGGCGGTTCGTCGCGATGCAACTTGCACGCCCGTTTTGGAGATTGCTTGCAGAAAGCCCGGTCGAAGGCAAAACCGGCCCTGCACATTGGTGCCCTTTAACCCGACCCAATAACAATGCACCGCGTTGGGATTCGGCGTGGTGGGCCAAGCCTGATTGCGGAAATCGGCGCCTCGACGGACATCAAAATACCACTCCACACCATCCCCCTCCCAGAGCCGGTCATCGGGGGCAAAATTGGCAGGCCGGGTGTCCAAAGTGCGTAATCCCGCATAAAATGCCTCCTCGTCCCACATGTAGAAAAATTGGCCGGCCCGGTCATGCAACACCTTGGAATCAGGGCCGAAATACTCGACCGGAGTGCAAAAAGCTCCTTGGAATTCAGCCAGATCCCCGTCAATTTTCATTTCTCCGGGAGCATGCGTGGCCAAGCCCCGAACTCCGGCCGCCAATTTTTCTGCGGCGCGAGTTGCAAGAAAGCTGGACAAAAGAAAAAAAACTGTTAGGAATTTTCGAAGAGAGCCGATATTGGGTTGCAGGTTTGAGTTCATGCAGATTGTTTCGCAGATAAAAGTGATGAACGCAATTTGGCTTTTAAAATGCTGTAACCTTGGTGCCTGTTTCGTAGTCTGGCAAAGTGTGTAATGGGTGTTACAGGTGAGATTTGTGGTTGACTCTGTGTGTGAATCATGTATAAGTGCTTGCGGTGAACGGGGAACAATCTTTTGAGATGTGACTATGAAAATGAATAAACGAGCGATTTTTGCGGCTTTGGTGGTGGGCCTTCTGGCCTTGGGATCGTCCTCGGCAAACGCCCTGACCGAGTCTCAAACTGCTTCCCTCACGAAAACCTTGGCTTCCGTTCCTCCGGTTGAGCTCGCCCCGCGCGCGGTGCAACTGGTTAACAAGGCCGACAAAGCGGACAAACTGGACACTGGTCTGTTGATCGTCAAGACGGTGGCCAAGCGCAATCCTGCGGCGGCAGTCTCTGTCTTCAGCGCCATTACTGCGGTGGCTCCTGAATTGGCGGTCAAGCTGGCGGCGGCGGTGGTTGAATTGTTGCCCGAGAAATCGGCGGCGGTGGCTCGTATTGCCGCTCAAAACGACCCGAAAAACTCCTCGAAAGTTGTCGAAGCCATGGTGAAAGTTGCCCCGGCCCAAGCCGAGAGTATCGTTCAATCGGCCAACACGGTGAAGGCCGTCGCGGATGTTGATTCCTCCTCGGCGACCACGCTGGTGAATGATAACACAACTCGCTCATTCCCGCCGGGACAAAGGCCCATCATTTATTTCTTCCGCCCGTTCCCGATCAATCCTCGCTTGACCTTCCCGAATCGTCCGCCCAGAGATGTGTCCGGTTATGCGGCATCCGGGTTCGATCCGAATCGTCCCTGATTAATTTCTGAACCAGCGCCCGCCTCTGACGATCAGAGGCGGGCTTTTTCATTTTCAGGGGGGAAATCAAGCCGCGCCTCGTTCAGGAACGAAAAACCATGGCAACCTCTCCTCCCAAGTCCCGCTGGGGGAAGTGGCTAAAATTTTTGACCGGGCTGGCGTTGCTCCCACTTTGCGTGGGACTCACGATTGCGTTTGGGCGAGTGCTCCGTGCCTCGGGTGGCGCTGACCTTATGTGGGTGCCTTTTCTGAGCGGCTTTTTGTGCTGGGTGGTCATTTATGCGCTGCTTCCCAAACCGATGCTGCTTTACGTCTTTGGTCACGAGCTCACTCACGCCCTGTGGACTTGGGTTTTCGGAGGAACCGTCAGTCGATTCAAGGTGACGGCAAAAGGGGGCCATGTCGTGGTCACGCGCGCCAATTTTCTCATTACCTTGGCCCCGTATTTTTTCCCGTTGTATGCGTTGATGGTGGCGGCGGTCTTCGCGACCGGTCATGCCATTTGGGGCTGGTCCGGCTATTTTTGGCTGCTGGATTTTCTTTTGGGCGTGGCCTACTCCTTTCACATCACCATGACGCGCCATATTCTGCAAACCACCCAAACGGACATCACGGAGAACGGCTGGCTGTTTTCCTTCGTGGTTATTTTGTTGGGGAACCTGGCAATTCTGCTGGCGGGCGTCCCGTTGCTCACCTCGCGCGTCTCCTTGCTCAGGGTCACGCGGTGGATGTGGGAAGACACAGCGGCTTGCTACCACTGGGTTGCCGCGGGGATTCAATTGCTGGCCCGGCGGCTGTTTTGAACTCGCCTTGACGGTTGAAGCGACGTCAATGTTGCGCCTTCGGTTGACGGTGCAAGAAGGGGTCTGCTACAAACGCGTGACGCTGTTCGCTGACTCCCCGCCCGAATGCGGAGGTGGTTGAGGTTTGCCCGGAATACCAGATAACCGGAACGGTCGCTGGCAATTACGCCGCCATGAAAAATAACAAGAAACCGAAATTTCGCCGCATCCTGCTGAAACTGAGCGGGGAGGCGCTGGGGGGGGAAGAAGGCGTCGGCATTTGCCCCGAGGTGATTCACGACATGGCCCGGCAGATTCGCGAGGTGCGCGAGCTGGGTGTGGAGGTGGTGATTGTTGTGGGCGGCGGCAACATCTTTCGCGGCCTGCAGGGCAGCGAGCGCGGCATCGAGCGTGCCACCGGCGATTACATGGGAATGCTGGCCACGGCCATCAACGGGCTGGCGTTGCAGGACGCGCTGGAAAAAGCCGGCGTGGCCACCCGCGTGCAAAGCGCCATCTCCATGGCCCAGGTCGCGGAGCCGTTCATTCGCCGGCGGGCTGTGCGGCATCTGGAGCGCGGACGGGTGGTCATCTTCGTCTGCGGCACTGGCAACCCTTATTTTTCGACTGACACCGCCGCCGCCTTGCGCGCGAACGAAATCGGCGCCGAGGTGATTCTCAAGGCCACCAAGGTGGACGGAGTGTATGACAGCGATCCCAAGAAGAACCCCTCTGCCAAACGCTACAAGCAAGTTTCCTATCTGGAGGCGTTGTCCAAGCAGTTGAAGGTGATGGATTCCACCGCCTTTTCGCTCTGCATGGACAACAAAATGCCAATTATCGTGTTCGACCTTTTCAAGGCCCATAATATCAAGCGAGTGGTCATGGGCGACGAGGTTGGCACGCTCGTAACCAGTTAACTCCCCTTCACTTCAACGCCCAGATCCTATGCCCATCGATGACATTTTGCTCGAAGCCGAGGAAAAAATGACCAAAACCGAGGAGGTTGTGACGCACGAGTTTGCGGGCATCCGCACCGGCAAGGCCTCGCCCGCCATGGTCGAAAACCTTCTGGTGGAAGTTTACGGGTCGCAAATGCGCATTCGCGAGCTCGCGGGCATCACCGCGCCAGAGCCGCGCATGTTGATGATCCAGCCGTGGGACAACGGCTCGATTCAGCCGATTGAAAAGGCGATTCAAAAAGCCAACCTCGGCCTCAACCCGGCGGTGCAGGGGAAATTCATCCGCCTGGTGGTTCCCGAGCTAAGCACCGAGCAACGGGAGCGATTTGTAAAGGCCGTCAAAAAAATGGCCGAGGACGGGCGGGTGGCCGTTCGTCATGTGAGACGCGACGCGCTGGAAGCTTTGAAGAAGGAAGGCAAGGCCGGAGGCGTGACCGAGGATGAGGTCGAGAGCGCCGAGAAAGAAATTCAAAAATTAACCGACCAATATATCGCCAAGATCGACACGCACGTCGCTCACAAGGAAAAAGAAATCATGACCGTGTGACCGGCTCGTTGCCCAAATTTTCCAACTGACACGAAAACGCCTGTCTTACGACAGGCGTTTTGCTTTATCTCTTTACCAGCTTTTCCGCCTCCCGGCTTGGCTCTTCCGCCAGCCCGATGGTTCCCGGTCGCTGCAAGTCGTAAATGACAATCGCCTGAGCCGCATGATCCGCCGCCGCATCGCGTCGGCGCGCCAGGGCAATGGCCCGGTCGGTGGCGTTTGGGTCGGGCCGGTAACGATCATGCAGGTTACGATGCTCCCCGGCGGCTTTTTCGTTGCCCAGTTGGGCGTGGATTAACGCCAGATTATAGTGCGCCGCCACATTCTCCGAGTCGATGGACAATGTTTTCTCAAACGTCTCCCGGGCCTGTTGCAGCAATTCTTTTTGACGCGCGGGATCGCCGCGCGCGGACTTGGCCCGCTCGTAGAGTGTCACGCCCAGTTCGTTGATCACCTCATAGTCCCGGCTGAAATCAAACCCGCGTTTGTCGAGCTCGGGGTAACGATCCTCGAGGATGCTGCGAAAATCAGTGATGGCCTGGTCGAGAAACCCGTTTTGCTTGTTCACCTGGCCGTTGAGCCAGGCGATGGTCCAGCGATTGCCGGGCGGGTTGAACCGGTTCGTGTCGTTCGCGCGCTTCAATGCCTCCACCGCGTCCTCCAGCCGGCC
>CAZMLP010000273.1:0-1933 GCA_964566745.1 uncultured Verrucomicrobiota bacterium
TCCGCAACCCGACACGGGGGAGGATTCCCCCAAAGGGCCCGCCAAAAGGCATGTGGATTCACGTTTGCAAACCGCGCTTTCTCCCGAGGGATTGCAGCGGCGGTTGCTGGATCTTTATCAAGACGCGCGGACAATGATCGAGGAGCAGGGCGTCAACATTCTTTACCTCGCGCTGGGCCACTTAACTTGGTTTGAAACTGAACAGCCCGGCGCCCCCAAACATGCCCCACTCATCCTGGTTCCAGTCGAATTGAGCCGGAAATCCGCCTCGGAACGCTTCGTGCTAAAATGGACTGCGGACGACATTGAGGAAAACCTCTCCCTTCGCGCCAAACTTAAAGCTGATTTCGGACTCGATCTGCCTCCGTTCCCCGAGGAGGAAAAACTCAGCCCGTCCCAATATTTCGCGTCCGTATCGAAAGCCGTCGAGGGGGCGAAAAACTGGGAAGTGGTCCCCGATTCGATCACGCTGGGATTCTTTTCCTTTGCAAAGTTTTTGATGTATCGGGATCTCGATCCTGCCAATTGGCCGACGGCGGAAAGATTAACCACCCAACCGTTTATCACCGGGCTGCTGCAGGATGGCTTTCTTCAAAATGAGCCGCTGCCCCCGGACGACGCCCGACTCGACGATCTAATTCCCGTGTCGCGGCTCGATCACGTGGTCGATGCCGACGGCTCCCAGACGCTTGCGATTGAGGCCGCGCGGCAGGGACGAAGTCTGGTTATTCAGGGTCCGCCCGGCACCGGCAAAAGCCAGTCGATCACCAACATTATTGCCACGGCTGTTCTTGATGGAAAAAAAGTGTTGTTCGTCGCGGAAAAGCTCGCGGCGCTGGAAGTGGTGAAGCGGCGGCTCGATCACGAGGGCTTGGGGCCGCTCTGCCTGGAGTTGCACAGCAACAAGGCAAACAAGCGGGCGGTGATCGACGAGATAGGGCGCACTTGGAAGCTCGGACGGCCCAAAGCATCCGATTTGGAAGGCCTGGTCCCCAAACTGGAGGCGCGCCGGGCCACCTTGAACGAGCATGTCACAATGCTTCATGAACCCCACAACCCGAGCGGTTTGACGCCCTTCGTTGTCATGGGGCATCTGAGTTTGATGGGAACCCGTGGCTCGCCCGCCTCCGAGATTTCATTTCCCGGGGCCGAGAAATGGTCTCCGGAAGAAAGGCGCGCGCAACGCAAACTCGTCCAGGAACTCGCCGAACGAATCGTTCAAATCGGCCTGCCAACACAGCATCCGTGGCGTGGTGTGGGCCGGGAGACAGTGCTGAAAATCGATCTCGATCCCCTGCTAAGACAAATTGGCGCCTTGGTGGAAAAACTTGGCCGGCTGCGGGAAGCCTCCACCGCGCTCGCGAACGCCCTTTCACAACCATTGCCAGACACGCCGGGCGGAACGGAACAGCTACTGGTTGTCGGCGGGCATGTGGCTCAAGCCCCACCCCTCGACAAAAACGCCCTTTGCAGCAGTGTGTGGAACGCCGGCTTGGAGGGTTTGCGCGATGTCCTGGCGGAGGGCCGGAAATTTTCCGCGGCTTGCGGGGAAGTTCACGACAAAGTGATCGAGTCTGTTTGGGACAAGGACTTCACCACATCCCGCACCCGCATCGCCGCGCACGGAAAGTCCCTGTTTCGCTTTTTGAACGGCGATTACCGGAAAGCCATCGCGGAATTGCGCGGCTCCCTCAAAGGCGAGCTATCAAAAGCGTTCACGGACCGCCTCGCATTGATCGACACCATCATTTCAGGGCAGCGATCCCTCCGAAGAATTCGTGAAATGGACGCAACCGCCCAGGCCGCATTTGGCGCGATTTGGCGGAAGGAGAAGACGAACTGGCAGCAGCTTGAAGCGATCTTGAATTGGGTGACCCGCCAAAATGAGGCGGGGCTTGGAACGGACTTTCGCAAAATGTTTGTCGGCGTTGCC
>CAZMLP010000274.1:0-6666 GCA_964566745.1 uncultured Verrucomicrobiota bacterium
GTGCAAGAAACGGCCCGACCGCGTTTTGATTGATGTTTTTGAGTGTGATGGCGAGTTCGCCGGTCTGCTTGTCCAACGCATAGTTGCCCGTCACTTCAAAACTCCCGGCATCCTGGCCCGCCTGGCGCAGCACACCCGCCAGCTTGCGGATGTTGGCAACCTGGCTCTTTACCTCGAGATCGCAATCGATGGTGGTGTCGAGCCGGTCCAGCCGGCTGGCCCCGAACGAGCCGGTGAAGCCCTCCAGCCACAACTGGCCGTTCACCGCCTGGTCCAGAATGGCCACGCCAGTCGGCGTCTTTCCAACGTCCTTCTGGCTGATCTTGCCGCTAAATTTGATGTTGCCCGCGCTGGCGTTGAAATTCGTCATTTTGGCCAGGGCCGCCAATTTGGAAAGCACGCCATCCAGCGTTGCTTGCAAGTCGGCGTTTCTCGTCTTGGTGTCGTACGTGCCGGTGGCGCTGGCGTTGAGAACGGCGGCGCCGCCCTGGTCAATGCGCGCCTGAAATTGATCGATTTTCGCCTGGGTGAAACCGGTCACTTGCAACTTCGCCTGCGCACTGGCCGCCGCGTGGTCGAGGCGGTTGCTGCCGGATTGCGCGGAGAGATTGTCCACCTGCGCCATCGCGTTGATCTGGAGTTGCTGGCCGGCCTTTTGGGAGAGCACGCCGAGGCGCGCGTTCATCGTCCCGGTCTGCACCGCCTCGCCCGTGAAGGCGCGCCAGTCCGCGAGGTTCAGATTCGTGACCGCCACATCAAGGGCGGACTCGTCCACCGCGTTCGTGCCACCCCAATCGAGCTTCATCGGCTGGGAGAGGCGACCGCTCACGAGGGACCGTTGGTTTTGCGTGGCGCCCAGCGTGAAGGATTGCACCACCGCCGTCTTGGCCGTTTGGTCCACGGTGACGGCGTAATTCACTTGGAGATCGAGCACCGGGGTGGCGAGCCCTTTTTGCGCGACGCTGAAGCGGTTAACCGCCACTTGGCCGTTTACGGTCACCATTTGCCCGCCCTTGGAGAGCTCGATGGTGTTGCCGCTGGCAATTGTTGTGGAGCCAAAATCCATGCCCGACGCGGCGCCAGCCAGACCCAGCGCCTGCCGGTCAATGCCACTGACATCGAGCTTCAGCTTGCCTTCCATTTTCGCCGGATCAAACGGGCCGCTGGCGCGAATCTCCCCAAGGTTTTTTCCGCCTTGCGCGAGTTTCAACGCGACTTGCCTGATCTCGGCTGGCGTCCAGTCGCACTCAACGAAAACGCCCGCGCCGGCAAGTTGCGCAAAGACTCCGCGCGCCTGGGAAATTTGGATCGACGTTTTGTCCGCCTTGGCGGATTTCGGGGCCAGTTTGTCGTCCAGGGCCACATCCAGATTCGCCGTGAAGGTTCCGGCAAGATAACTGTTCGTGGGGCCAGTGCGATCCACACTGAGATCCGTGGCGAGGGTGATTTTGGAACTCGCGCCGTTCTTCAACTGGTCCACGGTCAAATTAACGTTCTTCAACTCGGCGGTGGTGGCACCGCCCTTCGCGTTTTGCACCACCTTCACGATCGCGTTCTTCAAAGAGATGTTGCGGACATCCAATTGCGCCGCCTTTTCGGAGCCGGGCTTGTTCTTTTGCTCCTTCTGGTTGCCCTGCAGACTCTGCAAAATGGGGTCGAGATTGCTCGTGCCGTCTGCGTTCTGAATATAAATTACTGTGGGGCTGGTAACGCTCGCCTCGGAGACGTTGATCCGTCCGCCAATGATATCCATCAGGCTGTATTTGGCATGAACCTCTTGGGCGGTGAAAACCGGTTCCGCGCCAATAGTCTGGACCTTTAATCCGCGCAAAGTGATTTCGGAAAACGGACTGAACGAGGCATTCTCCACCGTCACGTTTGCTCCGAGGGATTTGCCAACCCGCGGCAGTATGAAGGACTTCAAAAAGCCGGAACTGGTCGCCACAAAAAAAGCGATCACCAGCAAGACCAGCAGTCCCGCCAGCGCGAAAACCAGTTTTTTGATCCAGCCGCCTTTGGCGGCCACCGTTGTACTCATAAAAATGATGCTGCGAGTTTCTTTTAAACCGTCTCACCCGTGAGAGACGCTCGGCCCTGGACGCAAACGTCTTGGGACCTTCACCGTCGCCACTCAACAAGGAACGGCGATCTCTGAAATGAAGCGATTCCGGACAAACCGCCACCGAAATCCTTTAAGGGCGAAACCTAGGGGCCGCCAAACCCGGCAAAAGCTAAGGCCGAATTTGGGGCAGTCAACAGGCGTTTTGGGTCTCGATGCGGTATTGCGGCCAAGAAAATTAAAGATCCAAAGCGACCTGGACAGCGACACTCCTCGACGTCCTTGGTTCCAAGAAGGAGGGCGAGGAGTCTTTGCGCCGGGACTTGCGGGTTTGGATGCTTCAATTATTTTTCTATTATGGAGAATGAAAATTGAAAGAAAACCAACCGGCGAAAAGTTGGCGACTTCATGACCGGGGAAAACTGGGACGTCGAAATTGACGGAATGAAGGCGATTTAAGTTGAATTAAGGCTCCCAAAAACCCGGCAAACGCAGTTGCCACCCGGCTTTGGGATTTGCCTTTGCCAAAACCCTTTCCCTTTTTTCCAGAAGTTGTTTAATCGCGCCGGATGCAAAATCGTCAGGCCAGTATCAAACGAGACACGAAGGAAACCAGAATTTCCCTTCGCCTGAATATTGATGGCCGGGGCAAATCCTCCATCCGTACCGGAGTGCCGTTCTTCGACCACATGCTGACTTTGTTCGCCAAGCACGCGGTGGCAGACGTGACCCTGAAGTGCAACGGGGATTTGGAAGTGGATGCGCATCATACAGTTGAGGACTGTGGAATCGCTTTGGGACAGGCCTATCTCCAAGCGTTGGGGGACAAGAAGGGAATCCGCCGCTACGGCCACGGTTTTGACCCGAAAAATCCATTCACAGGCGAATCCTATGTGCCTATGGATGAGACACTTGCGCGTGGAGTTGTGGATTTTTGCGGTCGTCCTTCCTTGGTTTGGCGCGGGATGGACAAATACCCCTACAAGATGATCCGCGGAGCCGAACGAACCCAAGACATGTCTTCGGCGTTCCGTTTCGGCCTGGCCAAGGAGTTTTTCCAAGGCTTTGCCAACGAGGCCCGTTGCGCCCTGCATTTAGAGCTACTCTACGGCGAGGAGCCGCATCATATTGTGGAGGCGCTGTTTAAGGCCTTCGCCAAGGCGGTGGACATGGCTTGCCAGCGAGATCCCCGCATTGAGGGTTTGTTGCCCAGCACCAAGGGCAAGTTATAGTTTGGCGCTGAATAACTCATCAAAACCAGTCGTCAAACCCCATGTCGCGGAAATTGGACCATGCCTCGGCTGCTGACGATGAACTCGTCAAAGCCGCGCAAAAGGGCGACATGCGGGCGTTCGAGGAACTCGTTGCCCGCCATCGGGATAAGATTTATTCCCGCGCCCTCTCGATGATGCGCAACGAGGAGGAGGCGATGGACCTTTCGCAGGACGCATGGGTCAAGGGCTGGCAACGGTTGGTCCAGTTCCAAGGAGATTCCAGTTTCCTGACATGGATGACGCGGATCGTCATCAACTTGTGCCTCGACGCTCTGCGCAAGCAGAAACGGTTGCGGGCCGAGTCGATTGAGCAGATGGATGAGGAGTCGGGCGGTGTGGAACGCCAAATGCCGGTTGTTGAGGCGAATCCCACCGCCGGGTTGGAGCGGTCCGAGTTGCGGCAGCGGATTGACCGCGCGTTGGGACAATTGTCCTACGAGCACCGGACCGTGCTGGTTTTGCACGAATTTGAAGAGTTGGAATATAAACAAATAGCCAAACGCATGGGCTGTTCGATCGGGACCGTGATGTCGCGATTGTTCTACGCCCGGCGGAAGATGGCCGGCCTGCTGGCAGGGTTGAAGCAGGAAGAATCGCAGCAATGAAACACGACGAGCAATTGGAATTGCAGGCTTACTTGGACGGCGAGCTGGACTCGGCGACCGCGGCACGGGTGGAAGCCCGGCTGGCGGCGGATGCCGGGGGGAAGGCTCTGCTGGCCGAGTTGCGCATGGTGAAAGAGGCTGTGGCCCAGGGCGAGCCGGAGGTGAAAGTGCCGGAGACGCGGGACTTTTACTGGTCCAAGATCGCCCGCGCCATCGAGGCGGAGGAAAAGGCGACGGCCAAGGCCGCGCCGCAAGCCGCGCCCGCCTGGGCTTGGGTGCGCCGGTTGATTCCCGCCATGGGCATCGCGGCGGTTGTGTTGCTGGTTTTTATGAGCCAATCGCCGGTGACCAAGGGACCGGGGCTGGCGTCGGCCGGGGATCCCGGAGAAACGTTCCACATTGAGGCCGACGGCATGACGGTCGTGTGGGTGAATTGATTTTTGGGTTGAACCACCGCTCTGATGACGCAAACCTCCCGCCTGGTGACCGGAACCGCTATGGCCACAATTCGTCTTTCGCCGCTCTGGCGTCTTCCCCTCCTGCTGCTCGCCCTGCTCGCGGCTTTGCCCCTGGCCGTGGCCGCTGACGAGACTCTGAAGCTGGAACTGGTGTGGGGCACCAACGATGACAAGCCGCCGGCCAAGTCCGTGCGCGAGGCCGGGCCGAAGCTGACCGGGAAATTGAGCAGCGTTTTCAAGTGGAAGAACTACTTCATCGTCAACGAGGAAATCTTCACCCTGCCCAAGAAGGCCAGGCAGCCGCTGGAGTTAAGCAACAAGTGCCATGTGGTCGTGCGGGACATCGGGGATGGCAATGTCGAGGTCGATTTGCTCGACAACAAGGGCGAGAGTTTCAAGAAGCTCACCAAGTCCCTCAAGCAACTCCACCAGGGTGATCACGCGGTGATCGGCGGCGAGGACAAGACCAAGTGGGGCGACGCGTGGTTTGTGGTTCTTTCCATTCCGAAGGACAAGCGCCAGCCCTGATCCTTCCGACCCTTGTTGGACAGAACCGCCAACCGGGGAGGTCTTTTCCAAGAAGCTTTCCCCGCGCCGGACCTCACTTTTCCGGGACGATTTTCACACCACAGTGGAGGCAGTAATTCGCAGCGGGAGGATTCACCGTCTGGCATGCGGAACACCGTCGTTGCGATTGTTTGTGCCGCTCGTGAATGATGAGGTTCCGAATGTAAGGAATCCATGTGAACGCGTAGGCGAAGATAAACACCGAGTCCCGCCGGTAAAAAATCGCGTAGGCCAGGAGCAGCAGGGATCCCGCCAGACTGAGCCACCAGAAGGCTGACGGCACCACCACCTGCTTGCGCTTCTCCGTGGCATACCACTGCACCATGAAGCGCGAGAAGAAGACAAAGTTCCCCGCCCAGCCCACGACCTTCCATGTGTTCCACTCCACATGAAGAAACTTTCCATTGTGCCAAAACCAGTCCATCGGATACTCAAATGTTGCACCGGACATTCCCCGAGTATGCGGGAGATTCGCTAAACACAATTGCTGTCAATTAGTTGGATTCAATTCAGCCTCGAGTTTCTCGAGGGCAAGGTAAAGCCTGTTCAAGCTCTGACAAACGAGGCGGGAACCCTCAACATCCCACTGCTTTGCCACAAAATCCGCCAACGCGCCATTATAGTCCGGTCCTTGCGATAGTCGCCCGGTTCTATTGTCGCGCCACACCATGGCTTCCCGAAGAGAACGATGCCGGGAAATATTGGCCAAACCCAACAATTCTTGTTTGGGGTCGAGGCATGACTCTGGATCCTCGATGTGATGCGCGCCTTTCAACCCAAACAATTTGGCAAGTCCCCGGGCATCGCCGAGGAGCCAGCTTTCCACTTCCCTGACTGCCACTCGAAACAAAAAGCGAGGGTGTTTGGGGACCGCAAGCCACTCCCCGACAAGCTGTGACGGACAGGGGTAATCATCCAGGTCCGTGAGGAGCAAAAAGGGACAAATCTTCGCCGCTTTGTTGTACGCCAATGCTTGTCGTTTGAGACCGCCGTAACCACCGCGTGTATAGACCGCCTTAATGTGATAGTCGGAGTTGCGTTCCGACAGCGCTCGCCTAATCACGCGTTCGCCCAGCTCATCTTCCACGGCAAGGTGCAGCGGGATCTGCGTCCTCATTCGAACAGCGATAATTGCTCGATTTTTGCCGGGGCCGTTAGTGGCAGTACCGCCTCCGCCATGGTCATTCCCCCCTCCAACAGAAGCGGGATTTCCTCTTTCTCCGACGCGAGCTGAACCACGGTGCCTTCGCTTTCTTGCGGCCGCAGCAATGCCACCTCGCTGGGATGAATCCCCGGATCGCTGAATAATTCGGCGCTGTGCGAGGAAAGGATGACTTGGCGTTTCTTTGACCGTTGGAGACGCCAGATCAGCGCCGGCAGCTTGGCGACAATCTTTGAGTGTAACGACAGCTCGGGTTCTTCCAGCAACAACAATGAGTCTCCTTCCAACAATGACCAAAGCAGTCCAATCAGACGTAATGTGCCGTCGGAAAATTGATCTTCTCTTTGCCGTCCGCCATGCAACCGCCAATGACGGTAATGCGCTTCCAAATGAGGCATGCCGGCCTCATCACGAGAGTCGGTTAAATTCTCCAGTTCCGGAACTGCCAACCGCAAAGCTTGCTCGATTTTTCGCAGCCTAGCGCGGCGGGTTTTTTCCGGGGTGCTCATCATTCTCTCCAAAAAACGCAAACCGAAAGGGT
>CAZMLP010000275.1:0-4385 GCA_964566745.1 uncultured Verrucomicrobiota bacterium
TCTGCTGCCCAACGCGACGGTGGACCAGCGCGTCGCCACCGGTTTCTTGCGCAACTCCATGCAAAACCAGGAGGGTGGCATCGAGCCGGAGAAATTCCGCGTGGAGTCGATGATTGACCGCTTGGACGCGGTGGGCCGGACGTGGCTGGGGTTGACCGTGGCTTGCGCGCAATGCCATTCCCACAAGTACGACCCGATTTCGCAGAAGGAATATTACCAGTTTTACGCGTTCCTGAACCAGGACGTGGAGCCGAAGCTTGAAGTTCTCTCCAAGGAGACGGAGACCAAGCGAGATGAGATTCGGGCGAAGGCGCGCGCGCTGGAGGACAAGTTGATGACCGAGACGCCTGACCTTGCCACGCGCATGGCGAAGTGGGAGGCCGGCGCCGCGAGGCTGGAAGGCCACTGGCAGGTGCTGGACGCGAAGGAGTGGCACATCACCCCCATGAAGTTCGAGAAACAGGAGGACCTTTCCCTGCTCGGTGGGGGTGACATTTACAACAATGGCGTGCTGCGTGTTTGGGTGGACACGCAACTGACGAATATCACCGGTTTTCGCCTGGAGGCGTTGAATCATCCGAACCTGCCCTTTGGCGGGCCGGGCATTGACGGCAACGGGCAATTCGAGTTGTGCGAGTTCTCCGTTGAGGCCACGCCATTGCGGGAACTGGTTGGCACCAATGTGGGGGCGACCAATTTCACGGCCACCACGAACATGGTGAAATTCATCCGTGCCGAGGCCGACGCGGAGGCGCCCGGATGGGAGATCACGAAGGCCATCGACGGGGACAAGGAAAACGGGGGTTGGGCCACCGATTTCACGTATGGCCGTCGTAACCAAGAACGCCGCGCGGTTTTTGAGGCGGAGAAACCGCTCGGCTTCGAGGGCGGCACGCGGCTGCTGCTCACGGTTCACTGCAAGCCGAAGGAGTCGAAACTTTCGAACTTCTTGATTGGCCATGTGCGTCTCAGCCTGACCACCGATGTCGCGCCCTTGCATGTCGATCCGTTCACCCCGGCGCAGCGCAAGCTGCTGGCCGTTCCCGTCGCGCAACGAACGCCCGCCCAGCAACACGAGTTGTTTAATGTTTGGCGCCAGCACGAGGACTCTCTTGCCGGCGCGAACAAGCAGTGGGACGAGCTGTGGAGGGACTGGCCGGCGGCCGACTCCACCACGCTGGTGATGCAGAAGCGCTCGGTGCCGCGGGTCACCCGAATTTTCCGTCGCGGCGATTATTTGAAGCCCACCACCGAGGTCGAGGCGGGCACGCCGGCCGTGCTGCATCCCCTTGCGTCAGGTTCTCCGCGCGACCGGCTTGGCCTTGCCCGATGGATCGTGGACACGCGCAATCCGCTCACGCCGCGAGTCATTGTCAATCGGGTCTGGCAACAATACTTCGGCGCGGGACTGGTTCTCACACCGGAGGATTTTGGCACACGCGCGGAGCCACCTTCTCATCCCGAGTTGCTCGACTGGCTGGCGGGCGAGTTTATGCGGCGCGGCTGGAGCCAGAAGGAACTGCACCGGTTGATCGTCATGTCGGCCACCTACCGGCAGTCCTCGCGCGTGACCCCGGAGTTGCTCGCGAAGGATCCCTACAATCGTTTGCTCGCGCGCGGGCCGCGCTTCCGGCTCGACGCCGAGGAGATTCAAGATGTGGCGCTCAAGGCCGCGGGATTGCTTTCACCCAAGATTGGCGGGCCGAGCGTCTTTCCCCCCTTGCCGGACGGCGTGATGCAGATGAGCTACGGTCCGATCCCGTGGAATGTGAGCGAGGGCGAGGATCGTTACCGCCGGGCTATGTACACGTTCTGGAAGCGCAGCGTGCCGTATCCGGCGATGGTGACTTTTGACGCGCCAACGGCCGAGCAAAGCTGCGTTCGTCGCGCGCGCTCGGACACGCCCCTGCAGGCGCTTATCACCCTGAACGAGACGAGCTTCAACAACGCGGCGCGCTGGCTCGCGTGGCGGACGCTGTCCGTCGGCGGCGCGGATGACAAACAACGCGTGGTGTATGCCTTCCGCCAATGCCTGGCGCGGAAACCGGAGCGGCGCGAAATGGAGACTCTGCTCAAACTGCTCGACTCCGCGAAAACCGAGTTCGCCGCCAAGCCGAAGGAGGCCGGTTTGTTCGCCTTTGCCGATCCCAAGAATCCCGCGCCGCTGCCGCCGGGCGTGGAACTGCCGCAACTCGCCGCATGGTCCACGGTGACGCGCGCCATCCTGAACCTCGACGAAACCGTCACCAAAGAATGACGAAATCCGAAAACCGAATGACGAGAGAAATTCCAACGGACCAACCTGTGGAAAGTGCCCGTCGCCAAAGTCCGGGATGGTTGCGCGCTGAAGTTCAGAAAGGGGTCGATGACATCGGAGCGGACCGTTTTGGGGTTATGACCGAAGCGACTTTCCAGCAAATACGCCAGGAAGCTCGTCCTGGGCTGGAGACTAGATTAATCGCGGCGAAAGCCCTGAGAACAAGATGTTTAACATCTGAAGGAATGCGAATTGGAAAAGTATCTCAACATCCCCCCGTGCTGTTTGGAGATTGGGCTTTCACTGGTCATTCGTTATTCGTCATTAGCCATTTCCCCCTATGAATTTGCTTAACGAATTTGCCTCGGAACAGCAGCGATTCCTGACGCGACGCTGGTTTTTCAAGCAGTGCGGTCTCGGACTCGGCGGTGTCGCGCTTGCCTCGTTGCTCGGCGAGGATCGCGCCTTTGCTGCCGCGACGGCCGCCGCCACCAATCCGCTCGCGCCGCGCAAGCCGCATTACGCCGCGAAGGCCAAACGCGTCATCTACCTGTTCATGGCGGGCGCGCCGAGCCAGTTGGATTTGTTCGATTACAAGCCGTCGCTGCAAAAGTGGAACGGTCAACCTGTGCCCAAAGATGTGCTCAAGGGGCAGACTTACGCCTTCATCAAGCCGGATGCCGCGCTTTACGCCAGCGAGTTCAAGTTCGGAAAGCACGGCAAATGCGGCGCGGAGCTGTCCGAGATGCTGCCGCATTTGTCCAAGGTGGTGGATGACATCACGATCATCAAATCGGTGAGCACGGACGCCTTTAACCACGCGCCCGGCCAGATTTTCATGAACACCGGTTCGCAGCAGTTTGGGCGGCCGAGCATGGGCTCCTGGGTTACTTACGGTCTCGGCAGCGAGGCGCAAGATTTGCCCGGCTTTGTGGTGTTGAATTCCGGCGGCGGCCTCAGCGGCGGCTCGGGTAATTTCGGTTGCGGTTTTCTCCCGACGGTTTTCCAGGGCGTCCCGTTCCGCAAGGCCGGAGACCCCGTCCTCTACTTATCGAATCCCGCCGGACTGAGCAACAACCTCCAGCGCAAGACCCTCGACGCCATCAAGGAACTGAACGAGCAACGCCTCGGTGTGGTGGGTGATCCCGAGATCGCGACCCGGATCAATTCGTTCGAGATGGCTTACAAGATGCAGTTCAGCGCGCCGGAATTGGTGGACCTTGGCAAGGAGTCGAAGGAAACACTTGAGATGTACGGCGCGGAGCCGGGCAAGGCGTCGTTCGCAAACAACTGTTTGCTGGCCCGCCGCATGATCGAGCGCGGCGTGCGCTTCGTGCAATTGTTCCACGAGGCGTGGGATCATCACAGCGATGTGAAAGGCGGCATCAAGACGCAAACCGGCATCACGGACAAGGCCAGCGCCGCGCTGGTCAAGGATTTGAAGCAGCGCGGCCTGCTGGAGGACACGCTGGTGGTTTGGGGCGGCGAGTTCGGCCGCACCCCGATGGTGGAGGCCAGCGCGGAATTGGGCCGCAGCCTCGGGCGCGACCACCATCCCCAGGCCTTCACCATGTGGGTGGCGGGGGGCGGCATGAAACCGGGCCTCACCTTTGGCGAGACCGACGAGTTTGGCTTCAACCCGGTCAAGGACAAGGTCCACGTCCACGATTTGCATGCCACGCTGCTGCATCTCCTCGGCTTCGACCACACCAAACTCACGTATCGCTTCCAGGGTCGCGACTATCGCCTCACCGACGTGCATGGCGAGCTGGTGCAAGGATTGCTGGCGTGATGACGCGGGCGCGGGTATGTGTTAGCTTCAAACTCGCCCATGAAAGCCTTGCTCAAGACCAGGTCCCTTGGCGCCGCGCTTGGCGCCTTGATGATGGGAGCGGTGTTTGCCCCCCGGGCAATCGCCACCGACATCTCAAAATTGCCCCCGCCCGCCGGTCGTCCGGTTGATTTCACGAAAGACATTGAGCCGTTGCTGGCGGACCGCTGCTATTCCTGTCACGGCGAAAAAAAGCAGGAGTCCGGCTTGCGCCTGGACGTTCGCGACATGGCGCTCAAGGGCGGCGAGCATGGCGCGTTGCTGGTCGCCGGCAAGAGCGCGGAATCACTCATTGTC
>CAZMLP010000276.1:0-2012 GCA_964566745.1 uncultured Verrucomicrobiota bacterium
ATCATCGGCTACAGCGAGATTCTGATGGAGGACGCGGCGGACTTGGGCGATGACAGCTACCTGCCCGACCTCAAGAAAATTCACGATGCCGCCAAGCACCTGCTCGGCCTTATCAACGACGTGCTCGATCTCTCCAAGATCGAGGCGGGCAAGATGACTGCCTTCATCGAGCCAATCGACATCAAGCCCACCATCGACACGGTTGTTTCCACCATTTATCCGCTCATTGAGAAGAAGCAAAACCAGATCGAGGTGGTCTGCCCCGCCGACATTGGCATGATGAACTCGGACGTGACCAAGGTGCGGCAAACACTCTTCAACCTGCTCAGCAACGCCAGCAAGTTCACGGAGAAGGGCCTCGTCAAGCTGGTGGTCAAACGCGAAACCGGGCTGGGCGGGGACTGGATCGAGATGCGCGTGAGTGACACCGGAATCGGCATGACGCCGGAACAAATGGGCAAGTTGTTCCAGGCCTTCACGCAAGCCGATGCCTCCACCACGCGTAAATTCGGCGGCACCGGTCTTGGTCTCGCCATCAGCCGGAAATTCTGCCAACTGCTTGGCGGCGACATCACGGTGGAGAGCGAGTACGGCAAGGGCAGCACTTTCATCGTTCGTCTCCCGGCGCAGAGTGCCAGCCCGCGCGACACGGTGCATCTTGCCAAACAGGCTCTGGCGGCCGGGGGTGACAAAGGGGCGACCGGCGACAATGCCAACCTGCTCCTCGTGATCGACGACGACCGGTCCGTCCATGATTTGCTACAACGGCAATTGAGCAAGGAGGGTTTCCTCGTCAAAGCCGCGGCGAGCGGGCCGGAGGGAATCGAGATGGCCCGCAAGTTGAAACCGCGTGTCATTACCCTCGATGTGATGATGCCGGGCATGGACGGCTGGGCGGTGCTTTCCGCGCTCAAGGCCGATCCGGAGCTGGCATCCATTCCTGTGATCATGCTCACCATCGCGGACCAAAAAGACCTTGGGTTCACGCTGGGCGCGGTGGACTATTTCAACAAGCCGGTGGACCGCGAGCGCCTGGCGCAGGTCGTCGGCCGTTACAAGGCGCACAACGCCGAGGGCAAGATCCTCGTCGTCGAGGATGATCTCAACACCCGTGACCTGCTGGAGGCCACGTTGGAAAAGGCAGGATGGGGCGTGATTCCAGCCTCCAACGGACGAGAGGCGCTGGAGAAGGTCGCGACCGAGACGCCCTCGCTGATTCTGCTGGATCTCATGATGCCAGAGATGGACGGTTTTCAGTTCCTCGCCGAGTTCCGCAAACAGCCGAAATTCAAAAACATTCCGGTGATTGTCCTCACGGCCAAATCATTGACCGAGGAGGACCACGCGCGCCTGAATGGCCAGGTGACCGATATTTTGCAAAAGGGCGTTTACAGCCGCGACGCCCTGTTGAGCGAGATCCGCGCGCTGATACCGGCGTGAAATGTTGAACAGCAGCTAGACAAACCGCTTTTTTTGCGCGATCAAAAGAACTTCTATGCCCAAGATTTTGCTGGTCGAGGACAACGAGATGAACCGTGACATGCTCTCGCGGCGGCTGGAGCGGCGCGGGTTTCAACTTGTCATCGCGGTGGATGGCGCGCAGGGCCTGGCCCTGGCGCAGAGCGAATTGCCCGACTTGATACTCATGGACATGAGCCTGCCCGTCATGGACGGCTGGGAAGCCACCCGCCAAGTCAAGACGGGCGAGAAGACGCGACACATCCCGGTGATCGGCCTGACCGCTCACGCGATGGCTGAGGACAAGGAAAAATGCCTCGCCGCCGGTTGCGACGATTACGACACCAAGCCCATCGAGTTGCCGCGGCTGCTGGAAAAAATCCAAGGCCAACTCGACAAGAAACCCGCAGCCTGACCCTCTGCCAGCTCATGCCGGAAGAAATACCTCCCGTCGCTGACTCCGAGACCCCTGCCGCTCCCGGTGGCGGGGCCGGTGGCGACGCCCTGTCCCACTTGCGCCATGAGTTGCGCACGCCGTTGAACCAGATCATCGG
>CAZMLP010000277.1:0-1711 GCA_964566745.1 uncultured Verrucomicrobiota bacterium
ATTTTGCGCAAGGCTGGTTCCGGGCGTGGTGTCGAGGATGTGGCTGTAGCCAATGCTCTGCTGCCATGGCCCCCAATGCAACTCGACGCCATTCTGCAAGTAAGGATCATTCGGAAAACGGGAGCGTGAGCTGACAAAATAGGTTCGCTCCGCGTCCTTGCGAACGCTGATCGCGTAGGACCGGCCCTCGACGAGCGCCGAGGTGTCTTGCGCGTAGAGGCGTGTGGTTGTGCCGTGGTCACCGTCAGCGATGTAGGCGCCGGGCAGCCAGCCAAGCAGCGCCTTGCCGACGACGTTGAAATGGCCGTTGAAAGAAGCGATCACGTTCGTGTCCCCGGCCGCCGCGGCCGACTCGCCAGCGCCGCTGCCCATCACGTCATGCGGATCGCCGTAGGAGACATCCGAGCCGGGCCCGATCACGCTGTCGTGACCGATCAAGCTGTCGGTGTCCCAAGGTCCGGGCGTTGGCGGTTCCGCCCGGCGCGTGTTCCAGAAATTAGCGTGCGGCAAACCATAATTGTGGCCGATTTCATGGGCGGCAATGCCGGTTCCGGAAGCTTGCAGCCAGGCTGTACCACCGCCGCCGAGGCCACCCCAGCGGAATCCGGGGACGTTAGTGTGGCGGATCACTACCAACTCGTACGCGGCAGGGTTATAACCGGCGTCTTGCGCGGCCGCCCGGGCGTCGTCCGCCAGTGCACCGGGGCCTTGGGAACCGTAAAAAAGCTTTGCCTGGCGCAAAGTCAAAACGGGCGTGACGGTTGTGATCAGCGCGGTTTTGTTGTAGGAGGCCTCCACGTAGAAATCGTTGACCTGTTTCATTTCCAAAGCCGCCTCGGCCTCTGTGATCGGCACAGTCCGGTCATCCGCGAAAACGGCCCGGATGTAGAGCACGTGACGCGGACCGAAAGTGGAAACCGGGCTGGTCGGTTGGGGGGTGTTTCCCGGACCGGTCTGTGCCAAGGGCGTGGCTTTTGAGGTGATTTTGGCATCTTCGGCAGCGGCCAAGGTTCGATTCATTTCGCCCAAATGCGCGGGATGGTCGAAGGCGATAATCTGTCCGCCAAAATCCGCCAACACCGGCGGCTTCATGCCCGATAAAGGCGCCCCGCAAACCGGGCAGGTGGTGTTGGTCGGTTGATTACCCGCGGCGAGAAAGGCATTGGCCTCGTCCGTGTCCAGAGGACGCAGTGGCTCTTCGGAAACCGCCATGAAATTGTCCACCGCAACGCCATGGAGAGCCGCGTCCTTCAACGACATTTGCGTCACGCGCCGACCGTAAACAAAGGCGCGATAGGTCTTTCCTCCCAATGTCACATAACGGATTTCGCCGTTCTCGTTGTCTTTGTAATCCGGTCCCGGCAGGCTGATCGCGCAATAGGTGTCCATTTTGCCGCGACCGGAGACCCGTTCCTCAAGCAACGACGCGATGGAAAGCGGCAGTTCGCGTCGCCAGCCGGCGGGAACCGCCAAGGCAAGCGCTTGCCGGGGATTGGCGCGAATCAGGTTACTCATCGCCTGCCGACGGGCTTTGGCCAGTTGATAACCCCGGTCCAATGGCAGCGCGAAGCGGTCGGCAGGTGACGCCGACAAGTATTGTTGCGCCCACGCTGAAAACTCGGTCAAAGCGGTCTCGGGAGTGATGGGACTGGCAACCGTCGGCGTGGCGTTCGCGCTTGATTTGGCTGGCACCACGCGCGCGGTCGGCCGG
>CAZMLP010000278.1:0-1541 GCA_964566745.1 uncultured Verrucomicrobiota bacterium
GGATGCCTGCTGACCTTTGGTGACAACACCATGAACAGCATGGATTCGCGCTACTGGGGCGATTTCCCGCGCGAGCTGGTGATTGGCAAATATGGTTTCGTGTTCTGGCCGGTCACCGACCGCTTCGGCTGGGGCGCGCGCTGACGACGGAGACGACCCAACCCCTTATGTGGATTCACCGCTGGTTCTTTTCCACCCAAGTGCGGCGCGCGGTGGAATTACGCCAGCAGGTTCGCAAATTCCTCGCCGCCCAGCGCGACCTTCTCGCCCCCGACGCCGTGGCCGCGGTGGAAAAAGGGATCAATGACTTCAACCAGGTCCTGAAGGGCGGGGGATCGTCCGGCGAAATCATGAAGGCGGCTGGCCAGTTGGAGGAGATCGCCAATCAGCAACTCAAGCCCTACCCCAGCGCCGCCATCCGCGAGAACGTCGAGATGATCCTCGTCGTCGGCGCCATCGTCATGGCCTTCCGCTGTTTTTTCTTCCAGCCCATGGCCATCCCGTCCGGCTCCGCCCAGCCGACCCTTTGGGGCATTGTGCCGGAGAATCTGCGCGGCCGTTCTGACGTCCAGATGCCAACCGGCCTGCGGAATCTTTATCTCTCCTGGGTCAAGGGCGACAAATATTACCACGTCCAAACGCGGACTGGCGGCGAATTGCACATGATCGATGACGAGCCGAAAACGGTCATTCCGTTCGTCAAAAAGCAGCGCTTTCGCGTGGGTGCCGAAGTGCACACGGTTTGGTTCCCGCCGGAGCGGCTTTTCAATTGGGCGTTGCTTAACGAAGGCCAGGTGTTCCGTCCCGGCGAGGATGTCATCCGCCTCCACGTCACAGCGGGCGATCACCTCTTCGTCAATCGCGTCACCTACAACTTCCGCCAGCCCCGGCGCGGCGAGATCATCGTCTTCGAGTCGCCCGGCTATCCCGGCATGATCCCGGACACGCATTACATCAAGCGCCTCGTCGCGCTCGGCGGCGAGCGGGTGCGCATCGGGGACGACCGCCACATGATCGTCAATGGCGTCCGGCTCGACGCCTCCACGCCCCATTTCGAGAACGTTTACACCTTCAAGGGGCCGCCCGTGAAAGACAAGTTCTCGGGCCATGTGAATGGCGTCATTGCCGCGAAGAACGGATTGCCCGGACTGGCCCCGAATTTCCCGGATGAAAACACCGAGTACACCGTCAGGCCGAATCATTATCTGACCTTTGGGGACAACACCATGAACAGCGCCGATTCGCGGTTATGGGGCGATTTCCCTCGCGAATTGGTGATCGGCAAATACGGCTTTGTCTTCTGGCCCATCACCGACCGCTTCGGCTGGGGCGCGCGGTAGTATTCGCCGCTTTCCAGGTAGGGACCGGTCGCCGACCGGTCCGCGCGGTTCCCGTCCAAACCTTGCCACGCACCCAGGCTCTTTGTCTTCTGGCCCATCACCGACCACTTCGGCTGGGGCGCGCGGTAGTATCCGCCGCTTTCCAGGTAGGGACCGGTCGCCGACCAGTCCGCGCGGTTCTGACAGCCTTGTCCGCTAGTC
>CAZMLP010000279.1:0-9148 GCA_964566745.1 uncultured Verrucomicrobiota bacterium
CGGATGCGTTCTTCCGCCGCTGCTTCGCGATCCGCCGCGAGACGCTGACCAAGCTCGGCTGGGAATCCTACGGCCGCGTGTCGAACGCATTCCTCTACGCGCCGTGGTACCTGGCGATCCCGCCACGCGCGCGTGCGTTACCACCGAGCGGGCGTTTTTGCGCGCGATGGGGGGCGGTTGCCAGAGCCCCGTAGGCGCGTTGGCGGAAATCGGGGGGGAAGAAGTGGTTTTGCGAGCGGTCTCCTTCCTGGGCGCCGCGCCGAAACGCGCGCAGGGGAAAGGGCCCGTGGCGGAGGCCTCCCAATTGGGTGAGCAGGTGGCGGCGGAATTGAAAGCAATCGTGACGAAATGAAGGCAAAAGGAATTGTTTATTTGGTCGGAGCGGGGCCGGGCGACGCGGGGTTGTTGACCTTGCGCGGCGCGGAATTGCTCAAGCGAGCGGATGTCGTGGTGTATGACGCGCTGGTGAACCCCGATTTGCTCCGACTCGCGCCTTCCACCGCCGAGGTAATCTACGGGGGCAAGCGCTCGCGCGACCATGCGATTCCGCAGGGGGAATTGAACCAATTGCTTGTGGAGAAAGCACGCGAGGGAAAGACCGTGGTCCGGCTCAAGGGCGGCGATCCGTATGTTTTTGGACGTGGTGGGGAGGAAGCGGAAGAACTCGCGGCGGCGAAGATCCCCTTCGAGGTGGTGCCGGGAATTTCCTCCATTGTCGCGGCGCCGAATTACGCGGGCATTCCGCTGACGCATCGCGATCATTGCTCCAGCTTCACGGTTTTGACCGGCCATGAAGATCCGGAAAAAGAGGCGAGCAATTTGGATTGGAGGTTACTGGCGAAAACTCCGGGCACGAAGGTGGTGCTGATGGGCGTGGAGCGCATCCGGCAAATCGCGTCCGCGCTGATGGCCGAGGGAATGGATAAAAAAACACCCGTGGCGATGGTGCGCTGGGGCACGACCGGCCGGCAACAGTCCATCGAGGGGACGCTGGCGACCATTGCCGATGAGGTGGAACGAGCGAAATTTTCCGCGCCGGCGGTCACCATTATCGGCAGCGTGGTCGGTTTGCGTCCAAAGCTCAACTGGTTCGAGAAAAAGCCGCTTTTCGCCCGGCGCGTGGTCGTGACGCGCACGCGAGAGCAGGCCAGCCAGCTTTCGCACCAGTTGCTGGAGGCAGGCGCGGACGTGCTGGAGATCCCGACCATTCAAATCGCGGCGCCCACCGAGCGCGAAACGCTGGTGGAGGCGCTGGCCGGCCTGAATGGCTACGATTGGATTATTTTCACCAGCCCGAACGGTGTGGCCTCGTTCTTCGAGTATTTTTTCAAGAGCTTCGAGGACTTGCGCGACATCGGTGGCGTTCGCATAGCGGCGGTGGGCCCGGCCACCGCGGCCAAACTGAAGGAATTGCATCTGAAGGTGGACGTGATGCCGCAAGAATACGTGGCGGGAAAAGTCGCGGATGCCGTCGCCAAATACGAGACGGTGGAAAACCTGCGCATTCTTTTGCTTCGCGCCGAGGTGGCGAATCACGACTTGCCCCGCAAGCTGGAGGAAATGGGCGCCATCGTTGATGACGTCGCTTGTTACCGGACCATTCCCGAGAACGCCGATGTGAACGGCGCGGCGGCACGGTTAACAGAGGAAGGCGCCGACTGGATTACCTTCACCAGCAGTTCCACCGTGGAAAACTTTCACGCGCGATTCGATCTGCCGGGACTGTTGCAAAAATTTCCGAAGCTCAAAACCGCGAGCATCGGCCCGGAGACGAGCAAAGCGCTACGGGCGCTGAAATTGGAGCCGACTGCGGAGGCGAAGCCACACACCATTGACGGTCTCGCGGCGGCGTTGATCAAAGCGGAGAAGTAGCGGCGAAGTCCTCCCTCCGTCGGAGCGGGCATGTATGGCGTTTGGGCGAGGCTTGACCGCGAACGAATCATTCCGCGTCGGATTTAGCAAAAAGACCGGCCAACCTGGGAAGGTGGGGCGAGGCTCTGACGAGCCGCACTTTGAGGGGAAACTTTATCGCAAGAACGAACCGTCTTGCCGGTCGCTGATTAGATTATCGGGCCTTTGTGGCGGCGGTCGCCATCATTGACGCCAATTCCCGGACCAACGGCTCCAATCGAGCATCCTCGACATGATTTGCCGCCAGCCAATCCAGGGCTGGACGCGCCACCGCCGGATCACGCGCCGCGAGCGCGCTCTCAAGTAAAATTCGCGCGTCCGCCGGTTCGCGCTGGACGCCCCAATTCGCCGCCGCCAGCGACAGGGCCTTGGCCGCGTCATGCCGCAACTTTAGCCGGAAGATCGCCTCCTCGCGCCGGTGCACCGAACTTCCCCGCAATCGCGCCGCCGCAAAGCGATCGTTGAGCATTTCCGTCAACTGGGCAGCGGAGCGGTGACCGGCTTTTGTGGCCTCTGGCAGGGCGGTTTTGGCCAACGCCAACCGGAGGAGCAGCGCGTCCGCTCGAGATTCATTGTCGAGGAGTTCGATGACTTCATCAGGCCGTTTTTCATCAAGCAGAAAATCAGCATACGCCGCGAGCAAATAAGGATCGCGCGTGCCAAGGCCCATTGCTTCACGAAAGAATTTTGTCGCTTCATTATTATGTTCCAACCGGATGGCAATTTCCGCAAGGGCGGTCAATGCCCACCCTTTGATGCTTGAGTCGGCGCCCCGGTTCCGCGCGAGGCTGACACGCAAGGTTTCATAAGCGCCCTTGGCATTCCCACCCAGGCTCGCGACCTGGCTGAGAGCCGTCGCCGCCACCAGTTCAGGCGCCAGCCGTGTTAACGGCAAGCACGCCCGCCGCGCTGCCTCGATCTGCCCAGTTACCTGCAAGACCGTCACTTTCGTCAACCACGCCTGGGCGTTTTGAGGATCAAGCCGGGTGGCAAGGTCCAAGTCCGCCAGCGCGCTAACAAATTCGTGATTGCTTTGCCGGATCGTCGCGCGCAACACCAACGCTTCCAGTGGTGGATTGGGGGATTCCCACCACGGGCCGAGCGCGGATTGGGCGTAGCCCAAGTAGCGCGGGTCGGCCTCCGCCCGGCTGCGCTCCACGCACAAGCGCGTGAGTTTGATTGCGAGGGGAAGATTGGTGGGGTCCGTTGCCAGCGCTCGCCGCCACTCCCGCATTTCACGGGTGGCGGGATCTCCGGGCGTGGCGCGTGAGTGTTCCAGCACCTGGTTCTCATTTGCAGGCTTGAAAACTTCCGCGTCGGCAATACCTCCCACCGCCAGCCCCGTCGCCGTGAAAAGGCACAAAAAATGGCGGGCGTTTGGGACACACACGGGAAAAACTTCGCCCAAAAGCCCGCCTTCCCTCCCACTCAGGAGGGAAATTTCGCACGGTTTCTCCTTTAGCAGCCTCCGTGCCGAGCGGGCAGCGGTGAACAACTTGTTTCCCAAGGCACACAATCGGCTAGTAAACAGGCCCTTTGCCACCGCAAGTTGGGTCAATCTCCCCGCGCAGGAGAGTCTCTTTTGCGCGGTTTCTAGCGACGATTGGCGAGGCTGCCGGGACATGGTTGCGGAAATTATTAAGCGTCGGAACCGACCAGTTCCCGCCCGTCCGTATGGCAAGACGGGCGGGGAACATGGCGTTTTGCCTTGTCTACTTCACTCCCACTTGCACGGTTTGACTGTTAACCTTCAACCCGCTCAAGCCCGCCTTGCCGTCGGTTTGCAACCGATAGAATCCGCTGCCGTCCGCCGGCTTGTCTGCGGTCAATTGCTGTGAGGCCGGATTGTAGGAAACTCCGCTCGCATTGCTGTAGGGCCCCTGCGCCTGCGCCGAGGATTGCAGCAGGATATTGATATACGGATCGTTGGGTGAACCCTGGATCGGAAGGTTCAGATATGGGAAAGTGTCGCGGAACATCTTCGCGTCCACGTAAGCGCCATCTGTGAACGGCACCTTCTCGTTTGGCGAGCCGGGCACGAGGGCGCCCATCACGACGCGCAATGCGATGTCCACCACGTCATCACCTGGACGGCGACCGTTCGGGAAACCAGCCACGTCACCGGCCAGCGCCGCAAGGTTCTTCTGATCGGCGGCTGGAATGGCGGGGATCGAGGTGTTCAAACGCACCATCTCGCCCACCGAGCCGTTGTTGTTCAAGCCGTCCAGGCCGGTGGCGAACACTGCCACCAGGTCGTTGCGTGGCACCGCCGGGGCTTTCGCGCCCGCGCCGCTGTAGAGCAACTCAATGAACGCCGGGAGAATCGGGTGGGTGACGTAATCGATGAACTGCGTGTCATCCTTCGGCTCGCTGGCGTTGAACTTGTCCTTGTCCGTGATGCCAATCACCACCTCGTTCACCAGTGGCATGCCCAAGCGCGAGACCTGGGTGTAGTTCGTCCCCTCCACCTTGCTGGCCGTCGCCCACGCGCCGATGATCGGGCCCTTTGCGGAAAGCAGGTAGCTCTTGGGAATCTCCAGAATCATCGAGGTGATGTTCTTGTAACGCAGGCTGTCCTTGTTCGCGTCCACCGGACCAAGCGGGCTGGTGCTAATGTTGATCAGGTCGAATGTCTCGCCCAGATTGACCACGAACGGGTCTTTGCGCTGGCCCACGAACATGCGTCCCGGGGTGTCAGAACCGGGCAGGTTGATATTATATATGTGCGCGTTGGCGTAGCTCTCGTAGTCCGGGAGGGATTTCTTCCCGATGTAATCGACCGGCTTTTCAAACACCTCGGCGCCAGTGGCGGCGTTTTTTACCGCCGAGGCGGCGCCGGTGCGGCGCGGCCCGCGGATCACATGGAGCGTGTAGGTTTCCGCGAGATTCAGCGCGCCATTGTTCGTGGCGGTGATCTGGCCGGCATTGATCAACGGAATCGCGTTGGTCTTTTGGTTTCCCGTCGGGCCGATCGGCAAGGCAATGCCCTTGTAGGTGTTGGCGAATTTGAACTGGAAGGTGATGTCTTCCTTCGCGTCGCCGTCATTGTCGATGTGAATCTCGTAAATGGCGTTGGGGTCCAGCGTGAAATAGTTCGGCCCGCCGTAAGCGTCCTGCAGCGGGACGTAGTCAGCCACGATGGTCACAAAATTCGAGCGGCCAGTCTCGTAGCTGTTGAACATGTAAAAATCCGCGCAGTCCAGCCGCGGCGAACCGGCGATCAGGGGCGCCTCGCGGTGACTGGAGGCGTGGGCGGAATACGATCCCAACGCCAGACCGGTGACTGCCAGCGCGCAAGCTTTGGCAACAAAGATGTTTTTCATGGGTGTCTGTGATTGTCGTCCGGCCGTCTCATTTGACCGGATTACAGGAAGGGATACGCCGTAAAAGCGAAATTGGATGCAGACGGTCTTCCCGGCGGGAAACAATTTCGGTTCACGGTTCTCACATCATGGCCGGACTTGATATTTCCCGCCGCTTGTCGTCTCTTCTTTGGTGATGAATCGCTCCCTGTTGCTTCTGGCGCTCGCGTCCGAATTGTGCGTTGCGCCTGTTCGCGCCGGCAACTCCTGGCCGCAGTTTCGCGGGCCGGACGGCGATGGTCATTCGGACGCGACGGGCTTGCCCCTCACTTGGGGAGAAGAGCAAAACGTGAGGTGGAAAACACCCATTCACGGTCGCGCCTGGTCGTGCCCGGTGATCCTGGGTGACCAAGTGTGGGTCACCACGGCCACGGAGGATGGCCATGAACTGGCGGTACTGCGCGTGGATCGTGACACCGGCAAAATCACCTTCGATCAAAAACTTTTCGACGTTGAGAAGCCGCAGTTTGCCCACAAGTTCAATACTTACGCCTCCCCCACGCCGGTGATTGAGCCGGGCCGCGTGTATGTGACGTTCGGCTCGCCGGGCACCGCGTGCCTTGACACCAAGACTGGCAAGGTCCTTTGGGAGCGGCGCGACTTTGTTTGCAATCACTATCGTGGAGCCGGCTCGTCCCCCATTATTTATCAGAATCTGCTGCTCATGACTTTTGATGGGAGCGACCATCAGTTTGTTGCCGCCCTCGACAAGCAAACGGGAAAAACGGTTTGGCAGGTGAATCGCTCGCTCGATTACAAAGATTTGGGACCGGATGGCAAACCAGAATCCGAGGGCGACTGGCGCAAGGCCTTTGCCACGCCACACGTTGCGGTAATGGATGGCGTGCCCACGATGCTTAGTAGCGGCGCCAAGGCGCACTATGGTTACGACCCGCTGACGGGCAAGGAGCTTTGGCGCGTGGAAGAACGCACCTGCCACTCGGCGGGCACGCGGCCGGTTGTTGGCTTCGGAATGGTGTTCATTCCCACCGGCTGGTCCAACGGCCAGCTCCTCGCACTTAAACCGGGCCATAACGGGGAGGTTATCGACGCCAACGATCCAAAGACGGAATCGCCGACGAAGCAGCTTCAACTCGTCTGGAAGAGCAAGCGCAGTGTGCCGCGCAAACCGTCGCTGCTTTTGGTGAACGATCTCCTTTTCGCCAATGACGATGGTGGCATCATGACTTGTTACGAGGCGAAGACCGGAACGGAGGTCTGGCGCGAGCGCATCGGTGGCAACTATTCCGCCGCGCCGGTCTATGCCGAGGGCCGCGTTTATTGTTTCAGCGAAGAAGGCAAGACGGTCGTACTGGAGGCAGGGCGGCAGTTCAAAGTTCTCGCGGAGAATACCCTGCCGGACGGCTTCATGGCCTCGCCCGCCGTCGTCGGCAAGGCACTCTACTTGCGGACGAAGACCGCTCTCTATCGCGTCGAAAGCGCGAAATAATCCCGGTTCCCATTTTCAGCGGCCTCGCTATTGTCCGGCCTAATGCGAAGCAAATCGGAGATCATTTCACTGCTGACCAATCCCGGCATTATCGCCGTGGTGCGGGCAAATTCACGGGGGCAAGTTCCGCCTCTGGCGGAGGCGCTGATCGCGGGAGGAGTATTGGCGGTCGAGGTCACCATGACCACGCCGGATGCCATCGCGGCCATTCGCGATGCCAAGGCCAAGATAGGCGAAAGCGGATTGGTCGGCGTCGGTACTGTGCTGGATGTCCCGACCTGCCAGGCGGCGATTGATGCCGGAGCGGAATTTGTCGTCAGCCCGATCCTGCGGACGGAACTGGTCGCGGTCGCGCATGCCGCCAACCGGCCGGTGATGCTTGGCGCCTACACGCCCACCGAGGCGCAACTTGCCCACGAGGCTGGCTCCGACTTCGTCAAAATCTTCCCGGCGGATGGCTTGGGGCCAAATTACATCAAATCACTGCGGGGGCCGTTGCCGCACCTGCGCATCGTGCCCACGGGCGGAGTCGATTTGAACACCGCCGGGGAATTCTTGAAGGCGGGGTGCGCGGCCTTGGGCGCCGGGTCTTCCTTGGTGACCAAAGACATTCTGGCGCGCAACGATTGGCCGGCTTTGACTGATTTGGCGCGCCAATTTGTCGCGGCGGTCCAGCATTCCCCTCAAAAGTAACGGAAATGCCCTCCATTCGGCACAGGAATTGCCGCGATTTCCGCATGAAGCTGGTATTCTCATGCATGGCGGGATTCTGCGTGTTTGGAGGGCTGTGGGATTGCGCATTGCAAGCGGGCGGCTTGACGCGCGTGGCCAACACCACGCTGAAGATGCCGCAGACCCCGCCGGCGTTCGGGTATCAGGCCGTCCCGGCTTTCGGAAATCTCTCCTTTGAGCATCCAGTTTGCATCGTCTCGCCTCCGGGAGAGACCAATCGACTTTTTATTCTCGAGCAGGCGGGCCGGGTAGTGGTGATCACCAATCTGGCCAATCCAACCAAAACCACATTCCTCGATATTTCCGGTCGGGTCATAAACTCGCCCTCCAACGGCGGGGATGAGCGCGGCCTGCTCGGCATGGCATTTCATCCGGGTTACGCCACCAACGGCTATTTTTTCCTGTATTTCACCGGTAACACGACCACCTCCGCAGGCAGCGGGATGCACGACCGCCTGGCGCGGTTTCAAATTTCCGCCAATGATCCGAACCGGGCCCTCGCCTCGTCGGAATTGCCTTTGGTTTCCCAATTGGACGAGGCCTCCAACCACAATGGCGGTTGCTTGCAATTCGGCCCGGAGGGCTATTTGTATGTGACCATTGGCGACGAAGGAGGCGCCAACGACCAATACAACAACAGCCAGCGTATCGACAAAGATTTCTTCGCCGGGATGTGGCGGATCGACGTGGACAAGCGTCCTGGCAATTTGCCGCCCAATCCTCACCCGTCCTCAACCACCAACTATTTTGTGCCGGCGGACAACCCGTTTGTCGGGGCCACCAATTTCAACGGCCTCGCGGTCAAGCCCAATTCGGTGCGGACGGAGTTTTGGGCAGTGGGATTGCGAAACCCGTGGCGGTTCTCCTTCGACCGGACCTCGGGTAGACTGTATTGTGGTGACGTCGGGCAGGGGGCGCGCGAGGAGGTGGACATCATTGTCAAAGGCGGCAACTACGGCTGGAACTATCGGGAGGCGGATATTCCCGGGCCGAGGGCGACGCCTGCGGGTTTTCAGTCCATCGCGCCGCTTTTTAGTTACGGGCATGTTGGCTCCCAAACCTCAACCGCGACCAATTTGGGGAATTGCGTGACGGGCGGCCTTGTTTATCGCGGACGAAAAATCGGCGATCTGCGCGGCGCTTATGTCTTCACCGATTACTTCAGTGGCTGGGTTTGGGCATTGCGGCACTCCGGGACGAACGTCACCGATTTTCGCGTGTTGACGCGGGAATATATGATCACCGCGTTTGGAACCGATCCGAGCAATGACGACATACTCATGGCGAGCTTTCTCAAAAGCCAGATCATGCGGCTGGTTTACACCACCAATTTCACTGGCACACCGTTACCCGCGACCCTGGCCGACACGGGGGCCTTCGCGGACACCGCTGCCCTCGCGCCCAATCCGGGCATAGTGCCGTATGACATCAATGTCCCCTTTTGGTCCGATTACGCGAAAAAGCGGCGCTGGTTTTCGGTGCCTGACCTGGCCTCGAAAATCACCTTTAACGCGGACACGAATTGGTCGCTCCCGGCGGGTTCAGTGTGGGTGAAGCATTTTGATCTGCAATTGACCAACGGATTGCCGGAGTCGGCGCGGCGATTGGAAACGCGCCTTTTGGTGCGGAACTCCTCCGGCGTTTACGGTGTCACCTACCGCTGGGGCGATTCATTGACCAACGCCGCGCTCGT
>CAZMLP010000280.1:0-8686 GCA_964566745.1 uncultured Verrucomicrobiota bacterium
CAAACCTCCCGAGGCACTTGATTTCGAGTGAGGCGGGCATGGGCCTCGATCCGATTCTCGGCCACGCGAGAAACCAGTTCCAAATCGAGCGGGCCGAAGAAGGTGGCTGCTCGCTCCACCTTGACCTGCTGGCCGCTGGCCATCCAGGCGCGGGGAACACCGAGTCCCAGCTCCAACGTGTCATCCCGCTCCATAATCAACATCTGCCGGATCAATTGCACGAATCGGCACTCGTCCGGTGTTTTATAGAGCGGTCCGCCGCCCTCGCCCAAACGCGGCGCCCATTCGGCGAAACACATGGCATCAGGATAAAGGCTGGTGGCGGCGGTGTTATAGAACGCGCGTAGAAAATTGGAAATCTGGTCGCGTTCGAGGTAGGCGTGCGCGAGGTTCAACAAGTTCGGTTGCAGGGTAAACCCGCCCAGGTTGAAGAAGTTGGTCTCAAAACCCGCGATGCCATAACCGCTTTCGGCGCTGGAAAAAATGTTGTCCTCCAAATCCTGAATCATCCACTCCGCAAAAGGATGATTTGGCGGAATCACCCCGCCTTCCACCAGGTGCAAGGCGGGATACAGGCCCTCGCGAATCCAGCCTTCCTTCAAATGGGTGAGCGCGTGAACACGCGACGGCACGCACGGAACGTAGGTTCCGTCACGAAGCCGGACCACCGGAGAGACGGCGACTGACTCCGCCACGCTGGCACGAATGGCGTCGCTAAAATTATCCGCGTCTCTCCCCAGGCGCGCCGATCCTGGATGCATCATCGCCGCGAGCGCGTCAGCGGCCTTGCGCATGCCGAGGTGATAATAGGCGTCCGTCGCGTAATAGTATTGATACTCCTCCACATCCTCCAATTGGCCGGCCGGGACGAGGCCCCATTCCGCGCACCGCGAACCATCGGGATTGCTCGTTTGGGTGGCTTGTCGTTCCGCGGTGATCCAGTTGCAACCGAGCGCGAGGCGGTTGGCGACCAGACGCAACCAATTCATGTCTTTCGTCCAAATGAAATGCTCCGCGACACCCCACAGGCCAAAGCCGTGGTTCATGTTGTAGCCCAGGGCGGTGTAAGGATCTGGATCCGCCGGATAGGCCGCGTGAAAAACCCCGGTTTTGGCGCGAAAATTTCCGGGCAACCCTTTGGTTCCCTGGCTGACGAGAAACGGCTCGATCAATTTGGCCGCCGCCCAGTGCTCGCAGCGCATTTCCAATGACCGCGCTACCATCATCGTCTCGTTCAGAAAATTCTGGTAACCGCGCGTTGCCGCGCCGTGCTCGTGCAATCCCGTGGCCGGGTCAATGTCCGTGGAAATCAACACATGCCACAAGTTCGCCTTAAAAAAGTTGTTCAGCCACGGCTCCGGCGTTTCGAGGGTCATTTCTGACGCGACCCGCTTCCTCCAGAATTCAGTGGCGCTGGCGAGCGCGTCGTCATAGCTGAGATGCTTGAGCGCTTGCAGCCCTGTTTTGTCCAGCAGCTCCACGTAGGTCGCGGCGAAATCGACCGGGTGGCTTTCTCCCGCGCCCAGCTCGATTTTATAGCGAACGGCTTCTTGGGAAGTTTCCGGAGGAGGAGGCGGGTTTTCCCCGGTCGGCAAGATGGCGATATCCAATTCGCCCTTGCCGTGCGTGTCGAAACGACCGCGCACGGGAATCAAATCTGGATGCCCGGCGTCGTCCGAGGCGCGATGCAAGACCAGTGTGCCATCCACCGCGAGCCATAGGGGCTGCATGTGGTCGAGGCTCAACCAAAGCCAGGCGGTCCGCGCCACGGCGCTCGTGTTCTTGATTTCAAAGCGAGTGACGAGCGCCACAGGTTCAACGCCGTTGGTGCTGTTGAGCGTTGCCAAATCGTTGGTCAGGGGAACCGCGAATGCGGTTTGCGCATATTCCAGCGGGCCTTCGCTCCAATCGTGCCGCACCACAGGCAGCCAGCCGTCTTCCAAGTGTCGCACGATCTGGCGCGGATCGGGGGTGGAGAACGAAGGCTTGTCTCCCGAGCGGAACCGATATTGAAGCCCCGGCCATTTCCACGGGCGACGGGCAATATCCGGGCCATCCGAGCGCAAGCTGTCGGCGAACAATTGAATTTCCCCCTTGGGCCCGAGCGCAATCTCCTGGCGCAGATTGGGCACGCCCAGAAAGATCTGTGGCGGCGGTTTGACCGGCATGGCGCGAGTGGCGGACTCGAAGGTTTGTTCCGGCAGACGGGCGACTTGTTCCATCACAGTTCCGCCGCGCCAGACTCCGCCATCCGGCCCGCTCCAGGTGTTGAAGGTCAAGTTGCGGCTCGCGTCGCTGACAAACACTCCGATATCGCGCACAAACAGGCCGCCTTCGCGCAACACGTCGTCCACGAACACGGAGAATGAGTTGGTCTCCCCGGCACGGAACACCACATACCCGCGATCCGCGCTCAAACAGTTTGTCGCGTCCGCGTAGCCCAGCGTCACGAGTGCGGAGTTCTTGCTGGAATTTGTGCTCCTGATGATCTTGCCATTGCGCGCCTCGAAACGAGGCTCTTCCTTGCCTGGCAGTTTGGACTTCACGTTCCATTCGAAGCGAAGGGTCGCCTGACGCTCAATCGCGTCCGAGTTAATCTCAATCCGCTTGACGCCGACAGGAGCGGAGGCGGAAAGGCGAATTTTGTAAGTATGGCGGAATGGCGCGCCGGTGTTTTTGATTCCTGCCACTTCATTAGGGGCAAGGGGCGCGAAATGAAAGGAGATTTCCCGCCCATTCGCTTCTCGCGACCCGCGCGCGGCGATCCATTCGCCGTTAAACGGATCGTCCAGCCTCATCCAGCCGCCTTCGCCGTTGTCGGGCCAAACTCGATGCCACCATTCCACGAGCAGCGGGGTGGAAATGCCGGTCGCGTCAGCCAGGTGCAACCGAATCCTGGAAACATCCCGCGGCTCGTCCCATTCCATTTCGAGCGACTGATCCGGGGACAGGACGACAGGGTTGGTGTCTCCTTCCGCGACTTTGGGGGCATTCAACCGCTGAAAGGGGGGGTGAGTGGACACTGTGCTGACGCGCGCAAACGCCGCCAAATTCGCGAGCGGTTCGGCGGCGTGAAGGCAGGCCCCGCCCAATTGCGCAGAAAAAAGCACGAGCGGGACGAAACGGGTGAATTGCTGACAAGCCACGTTTCTTTTTCATACCAATTGCCGTGCCAGCCGCAAAGCCAGCATCTGGAGGGACGACTTGAAATGCCACGATCACACTGCCCGGCTGGGATCGTCCTCAGCAGGGAGGCTTAAATTGGCTTAAATGGCCTTGATTTCATAGAATTGGGCCGTTTCCAACCTGGTTGGCAAGTGCCCGCCAAGCGGAGGGTAAAAACGATGGCTTGATTGAACGAGATTCATTTTCCCCGGATCATCCTTTCGGTGCCTCTCCGCTTTCGGTCTTGATGACGGGTATCACTCATGAACCTGAAAACGCGCTTGTTGATTTACAACGGGTTGCGCGGTTTAAGTTCGTCGTGCGCACCAGGCTCAAATGGTACACAGCCTTGATTCGCCTTGAAAAGACTTGATCTGCCCCTCCGCCTCTCCGAAGAGAGATGAGGTTGCTTCGGGGATTCGGGTTGAGCACTGCCATTCATATTTTCGACGGTGGTGATTTTTCCTCCCTCTTTTAGACGCGCCGCGTGGTCATTTGGTTTCAGTTATTTCGGCCTTTCTCTCAAAAGACTTCGACCAGCCTGGCAACCCATGGATTTTGCGAGCAGTCAGGCCATCCTGCCATCCTCCAAACCAAGGCTTTTCAATTGAAGCAATTGGTGTATCCTGCGTCCAACTAGCATGATTGGTCTCACCCGCAACTGTGCCGGGATGCCGCGCCGGGATTTTATCCAGCTCGGCCTGGGTGGCTTGGTGGGCCTTGGCTTGACCGATTTGCTCCGGTTGCGCGGCAATGCCGCCACTCCCGTCAAGTCTGGCGGCAAGGCGGTGAATTGCATCATGGTCTGGCTCGACGGCGGCCCGTCCCATTACGAATCGTTCGATCCCAAGCCGGACGCGCCGAGCGAGATTCGCGGGGAATTCAAGCCGATCTCCACCGCAGTTTCCGGGGTTCAGTTCAGCGAGGCGGTGCCGAACCTCGCCAAGACCGCGAACAAATTCACCGTGATCCGGTCGATTTGCCACAAGGACCCGAATCACGGCGGCGGCAACCATTACATGATGACGGGCGCGCCAACGCCGGTGCCGGTGGCCTGCGGCGCCTTCGTGACTTTCCATCCGTCCTTTGGCTCGGTGGTGTCCTGGCAGCGCGGCATCAAGGACGGCATGCCGGCCTACATGTCCATGCCGTCCGTGACCCGCAGTGGCGGCCCCAATTTTCTGGGCGGGCAGCACGCGCCGTTTGTCATCAATGGCAACCCAAATGACAAAGGTTTCCAGGTCCGGGATGTGGTCCTGCCCGCGGAAATCAGCGAGGGCCGGGCCGCCTCACGCCGGGAGTTGCGCGCCTCCCTCGACCACCTCCAACGGTTCACCGACAAGCTCGCCGAAGACCCTGCCGTCACTTACGACCCATACTTGCAACAGTGGGTTGATCTCGTGCTGTCCCCGCGCGCGCAGGCGGCCTTCGATATCAGCCGGGAGGAAGAGAAGGTGCGGGACGCCTATGGCCGGAACGATTTTGGCCAGCGGTTGCTCATGGCCCGCCGCCTGGTGGAGGTGGGGGTCTCCTGGGTGACGGTTTATTACGGGGGCTGGGATCATCATGTGAAGATTTTTGACGCCTACAAGGGCGATCATGTGAAGCGGATGGACCTCGGGATGACGGCGCTCATCAACGACCTTGATCAGCGGGGCCTGCTGGACAACACGATGGTTCTGCTGCTTGGGGAGTTTGGCCGCACGCCGAAAGTGAACAAAGATGGCGGGCGCGACCACTGGCCACACGCCATGTCCGTGCTGATGGCGGGGGCAGGCATTCCGCGTGGCCAAGTCGTCGGCGCGACCGACGCCAAGGGGTACTACGCCTCCGAAAACGTCCACCGGCCCGAGGACTTCGCCGCGTCGCTTTACACGAAAATGGGGATTGATCCCAACCAAGTGTTGCACACGAATAGCGGCCGGCCGGTGCAACTGGTCAGCAACGGGCGATTGATCAAGGAGTTGTTTGTCTGATGCCGGTTCCTTGTTGTCTTCCTTGGAATCGCCACGTTCTTGGGATTTGCCCGCCGAAAACATTCTGCTCCCGGGGTAATGATCAGCCGATGAAAAACGGGCCCGGCGCGGCGGGAGCGCCCCCGCGGCAAAGGTTGGCTCACATCGCCTCACAAAATTCTGCGCCCATTCCACTGGTGAACGAGCTCGATTTCGCCGGAACCCGCAGGCTGTCCATCACCGGCGGGGGGAGGCTCCTGCCGGGCCGCTCTCCCGCCTCATTTTCCCACCGAAAGTGGCGAGAAACCCTTGTGGCGCGATGGACAACCATATGGGCGGGCGTCTGGCTCATTATCATCTCGGCTTTCGCGGCGGCCCCAACGCTGGAGCATTTCTATCCCGTGGCGATTCAAATCGGCGTCACCAACGCCGTCGCCGCCATTGGCAAGTTCGATCCGTGGCCTGTCAAGGTGTGGTCGGACGCGCCCGGCATTTTTTTCACCGCCAGGACCAACAAAGGCGAATTCGACGTGAGCATGGCGGCGAATGCCAAGGCCGGACCGCATTTGGTCCGCGTTTACAATGAACAGGGCGCCAGCGAGCCGCGTTTTCTCATTCTCACCGGGGAGCCGCAGCAAGCCGAGGCCGAGCCGAATGATGATTATCGCCAGCCGCAGAAGCTGGAGCATTTTCCGGTGTCATTGAACGGCCGGCTGGATCGCGGCGGGGATGTCGATTCGTACGCCATTCCCCTGGAAAGAGGCGAAACCCTCGTGGCGTCAATCGAGGCGTATGTTCTCGGCTCGCCGATGGACGCCGCGTTGCAATTGGTAGATACGCGCGGCGTGCAGGTGGCCTTCAACCACGATGACGGAATCACGCTGGACCCTCTGCTGACGTGGCGGGCGCAGGCGGCCGGTATTTACGTGCTGCAAGTATTCGCCTTCAGCTATCCGGCAGATTCCACAGTGGCTTTCGCGGGCGGCAAAAACTTCGTTTACCGCTTGCACGCCTGGCGTGGTCCGTATGCCCGTCATATGATTCCCCTCGGCGTGCAACGCGAGGCGCACGCGTCTTTTTCGGTGGTCGCGTGGAACACCAATGGCTTGGCCCCGCTCGAATTTGACGCGACCTCGCTCCCCGTCGGCGCAAAACATCTGGTTTGGCGGCCGCCGGGTTATCAAAACACAGTGGAGTTGCCGATGGGAGACGGCCCGGAACTGCGGGAGCAAGAGCCGGACGACGCCGTGGCCGAGGCCCGCTTGCGTTTGGAAATTCCAGGCGCGGTGACTGGCGTCATTGATCGGAGCGGCGACGAGGACCGGTATTGGTTCATTGCGCGGCGAGGCACACGATACGTTTTCCAAATCGATTCGACCGGTCTCGGTTTTCCGACGTATCCCTGGGTTCAAATTGAGGACAAAAAGGGCAAAGCGCTGGCCCGGCAGGAGGAAGGGCAGCGATCTGATCCGACCTTGGAGTGGCTGGCGCCCCGCGACGGCGATTTTCTTGTCGCGGTGGGAAACATCGTGCATCGCGGCGGCCCGGACTACCTCTATCGTCTTTCGGTTCGGCGGGCCGTTCCCAACTTTACGGCAATCTCATTGGCCAGCGCGCTGCTGGTCGAACCGGGCAAGACGAATGAGGTGAAAATTACGGTCCGGCGTCGCGAAGGAGAGCGCTCGGCGGTGCTGTTGTCCGCGCGAAATCTGCCTGATGGAGTCACTATGGATCCCGTGCTTGCCCCGGAAAATGAGGAGACGACGACCTTGCGGCTGGTTGCGGCGGACGAGGCGAGGCCTTTCAGCGGGCCGGTGCAACTCGTTGCGGCGGTGCCGGATGAGGGCGTTGAGGGACCGGTGATTCATGAAATGACCACCACTTCGATCCAAAACGGCGTGCCGAACGGCTACTCCAAGCTGGTAATCGAATCCACAGATCAAATCTGGCTCACCATCCCGCCGAAACCGCCCAAAGAGGCCAAACCGGAGAAAAAGTAGTCTGGGCGATGCTGTTTGGCCACTTTCCTGATTTGCAACAATCCCGCAAAGAAGATTGCCCAGCGGGCCGGGGCGGGATAGATTGGCCTCCTCATGTTGCAACTGGTTGAAGCCTCCTCGGCGAGCGGGGCCGCCCGCAACGCCAGAAGTGACGACGACGCGGTCGCGCGCCGGGAATATCTGACGGCGTTCCGGTGGATGCTGCTGGCCCGCGCGCTGGACGATAAGCTGGCGAGCCTTTATCGCGCCGGTAAAATCCATGGCGGGGTGTTTTTGGGCCGTGGCCAGGAAGCCTTGAGCGTGGCCACGGGACTTGCCTTGCGCCAAGGGGACGTTTTCGCGCCTTTGATCCGGGACGGCGCGGGGCGCCTGGCCTTTGGCGAAACCGTTGTGGAGGCGTTGCAAAGCTGCCTGGGCTCGCCGCATGGCCCGATGCGCGGCCGGGACGGCAATGTCCATCGCGGTCGCCCGAAGGACGGTTACCTCCCCATGGTGAGCCATCTCGGCGCCACCATCGCGGTTGTCAACGGCGTGCTTTTGGCGCGCCGGATGCAGGGGAAAACCGGAATCGTGGGCGCAACCTGCATTGGCGAGGGCGGCACCTCGACCGGCTCTTTTCACGAGGCGGTCAACCAGGCCGCCGTCGAGCGTTTGCCCCTGGTGATAGTCATTGCGGACAACCAGTACGCCTATTCCACCCCGAACTCGCGCCAGTACGCCTGCGAGCATCTGGTGGAGCGCGCCGCCGGTTATGGCGTGGGAGGGCACACGGTGGACGGCACCGATCTCTCGGCCTGTCTCGCCACCTTGTCGGCGGCCGTGGCCAAAGCCCGCGCGGGAGGCGGTCCGCAAATGATCGTGGCCAACTTGCTCCGGCTCTGCGGTCACGGCGAGCACGATGATTCCAGCTATATTGATCCCAAGCTCAAAAACTCGCACATCGGCCGCGACTGCAACGTGGTGGCCGAGGAGCACATTCTCCGCCGGGGCTGGGCGGATCCCGCCGTCATTGAGCGCACGCGCGCCGAGATTGCCAGGGAAATCGACGAAAGCCTGGCGGCGGTGCAGCGCGAGGGGGCGCCCGATCCTTTTCGCGAGAACTGGCAGGCGCTGGCAAGCGCGCATCTGGCCGAGGGCGACGCGGGTGGAACGGCCTGAGCGGTGACCAACGGACGGGCATGAGCATCACTTACCTCGAGGCCATTCGGGAAGCCCAGGCGCGCGCGCTGGCGGACGACCCGCGAGTTTTCATCTACGGGCAGGACGTCGGCAAGTTCGGCGGCGCGTTCAAGGCCACGAAAAACCTCCATGACGAGTTTCCCGGACGGGTCATGGACGCGCCAATCAGCGAGGATGCCATTGTCGGCTCGGCGATTGGCGCGGCCATTGAGGGGATGCGGCCGATCATCGAAATGCAGTTCGCGGACTTTTCGACGGTCGGTTTCAACCAGATCGTCAACCACGCGGGCGCTTACCACTGGCGCACCAGCGTGCCATGCCCGGTCACGATTCGCCTCCCGTGCGGGGGCACGTCCGGCAGCGGGCCGTTCCACAGCCAGAGTTTGG
>CAZMLP010000281.1:0-7957 GCA_964566745.1 uncultured Verrucomicrobiota bacterium
GGCTGGCGTTGATTTGACGCAAATACGTCTGATTCCTTTCCCCGCCAACACTCTCGACACCAGTTCCGCCCGCCGTTAGTCTCCCCAAGTCGCCTCGGGCAGGCGGCGCGCCATGACCGATTGTGAAAAACTGCTCCGCGAACTGATCGCGATTCCCAGCGTGAATCCGGCGTTTCTTCCTCCGGGGGATCCGCTCGCCGGGGAAACGCGCGTGGCGGAGTGCTTGGCCACGCTCGCGCGCCGCGCCAGCCTTGACGTCGAATTCGAGCAGGTTTTCCCCGGTCGCCAAAATCTCATCGCCCGGCTTTCTCCCTGCGGCAAACCGCGTCGTCGCATTCTCCTCGCCCCGCACTTGGACACCGTCGGACAGGCCGGCGCGGCCCACAACGTCTATAATCCTCGCTCCAGCAATGGACGGCTCTTTGGGCGCGGCGCTTGCGACACAAAAGGCTCGGTCGCGGCGATGTTCTCCGCTCTGTTGCGCCTGGCGAAGGAACCGTGCCAGCGGAGTGAAACGGAGATCGTCTTTGTAGGGTTGGTGGACGAGGAAAACGGCCAGGGTGGCTCGCGTGCCTTGGTGGAAAAAGGCTGGAAGGCGGACCTTGCCATCGTCGGCGAGCCAACGTGCCTGAAGGTTGTGACCGCGCACAAAGGTGATCTTTGGCTGCAACTGGAGACTTCCGGCAAATCCGCGCACGGCTCGACGCCGCACCTCGGTCGCAATGCTGTTCATGAGATGGCGCGCATCGTTGATTTGCTGGAAACGAAATACGCCGCTGAATTGCGGCAGCGCCAGCATCCGTTGCTCGGCCATCCGACCGTCAACGTCGGCAGCATTATCGGCGGGAGCCAGCCCAACATTGTCCCGGCCCAGTGCACCATCAGCATTGACCGCCGAACGATCCCCGGAGAGACGGAGCGCGGTGTCCGGCGCGAGATCACGACGCTGCTCCGCGCCAACGGATTGCGGGCCGAGTTTGTGAATCTGCGGAACGCGCCCTGTCCCGCGCTGGAGACCGATCCGACCCAGCCGTTGGTCCGGCAGTTCCTCAATCACGCCCGCCAGAAAAAACCGGAGGGAGTGAATTATTTCTGCGACGCCGCCGTGCTCTCGGCGGGAGGCATTCCGAGCATCGTCTTTGGCCCGGGGGACATCGCCCAGGCCCACACCGCCGACGAATGGATTTCGATCAGTTCCTTGGAGCGCGGCACTGACTTGCTGACTCGGTATCTGCAACTCCAGCCATGAGCGAGGCGTTGCCCTCTGTCACCGTGGTAATCGCGGCCCGGCCGGGCCAGGAGAAGATTCTGGCGGTGGAGGCAAGCCGGCGGTTCGATTACCCGCGCGAGTTGCTCGAGGTGATCGTCGCGCGGGGCACCCACCCCTCTGTGCAGCGCAATCGCGCCGTGCGCGAGGCCCGGGGCGAGTTGATTTATTTCCTCGATGACGACTCGGTGGCGGAGCCGGGCAGCCTGCGCCTGGCGGTGGGCGTTTTCAAAGATCCGCGCGTGCAAGTGGTCGGTGGACCGAATCTCTGCCCGGACGACGCCCCGCCACTTGAGCAGGCTTTCGCCGGGGCAATGGCGAATCCGCTGGCATTTTTTTCCAGTTCCGCCCGCTACCGGGCGACGGGCGAAACCCGCGACAGCAGCGAGAAGGAGTTGATCCTTTGCAACATGATGATGCGCCGGGACGGTTTTCTGAGCGCGGGCGGCTTTGACGAGGCGCTATATCCAAACGAGGAAAACGCGCTCATGGACGATTTGCAGAAGTCAGGCGGGCGGTTGATTTACGAGCCGCGTCTGGTGGTGCGCCGCCGTCCGCGCCATTCTTTGCGGGCTTTCAATAAAATGTTGATCAATTACGGTCGCGGTCGCGCCGAGCAAGTGCGGCTGCATCCTGGTCTTGGCTCTTTGCCAAACTTCGTGCCGCCGATCTTTTGCGTGTATCTGATGTCGCTTCTGGCGGCTCTCGCGCTTGGATGGCCTCTTTATTACTACGCACCACTGGCCGCCTACATCCTTCTGGCGCTTCTGGCAACGCTCGCGATTCCCAAACCTCCCAAGGCCAGTTTTTTGAGCGTGGCCGGCTGCATTTTTCTAACCCATTTCTTTTACGGGCTGGGTTTTTGGAAAGGCCTGTTCACCTCTTTGAAGGGGCCGGATGATCGTCCGCCGGTGAATGTCATTCTGGAAAGGGTCCAACTCGCATGAGCGACGGAACGGGCAAAGCCGGCACCGAGCACCGGCACTCTTTTTTCCGGCAGGGCGGCTGGGTGATGATCGCCACCACGGCGAGCGGTATCTTCATGTTCGGTGTCCATTTTCCGGGGCTGGCGATGGGCGAGAGCGAGTATGGCATCTTCGGCGGTTTGCTGCTCGCCATCATGCTCATGATGGTCCCCGCCCTCGGCCTTCAAACTGTTTTCGCCCAGCAAGCCTCGATGGCGCACACCGATGAGGATCGGCGGCAACTTTCCGGCACCGCGCGCGCGCTTCTAAAAGGGACGTTTATTCTTTGGGTGGTGATGGCGGCTGGAGTCCTTTTCTTTCAACGAGAGTTGATTCAAAAATGGTCCATCACCAACCCGGTCGCGCTTTGGGTCACGATACTTATTGGCCTCCTCCAATTATGGATGCCCATCACCCTCGGCCTGCTGCAAGGGGATCAAAATTTCCTGTGGTACGGCTGGGCCTACATTCTCAACGGCGCAGTCCGGTTTTTTGCCGCGCTGGTCTTGGTGCTGCTATTCCATGGCAAATCCACCAGCGCGATTATCGCCGCCTTGCTCGGTTTCCTGGCGAGTCTGGCCATCGGGGTTTGGCAATCTCGCGACATTCTCACCGGTCCCGCAACGGCCTTCGACTGGCGCCGCTGGCTGCGCCGGGTGATCCCCCTGACCTTGGGGCTGGGCATTGGGCAACTCATGATGAGCCTGGATGGCCTGATGGTCAAAAGCGTGTTTGAAAAGAGCCAGGCGGGCGCCTATCTGACGGCGGGCCTGATGGGACGCGGACTGGTCCTTTTCACCGCGCCGCTCACCGCCGTGCTGTTTCCCAAAGTGGCGCGCAGCTTCGCGCGTGGCGAGGGCAGCAACGTAATGGCTCAAGCCATCGGCGCCACCGCCGCGCTGGCTGGAACAGTGGCGGCGGGCTGCACTGTGTTCGCCTGGTTGATTCCCTCGATCGTGGATTTCGTGGCCGCATCCAAGACCCCCTTTCTGATGCAATTGTCCGCGAAGCTCGCCGAGCGACAGGCGACGCTAACGGTCCTGCACGAGTTGGGTCCCTGGTTTACCTGGTCCATGCTGCCGCTGGCTTTGTTTAACGTGCTGGTGTCCGGATTGCTGGCGCGGGAGTGCTACGCGGTAGTGCCTTGGCTGGTGGGGGTGGTGGTGGTTTATCTGCTCGCCCTTGGCATAATTCCCCGGGTCTTTCTCAACATCGTGTGGACCATGGGCGCGGCCAATCTGGCCTTGTTCGGTGTGACAGCGTGGTTCACATGGGGAATCCCAGCCAACAAATTTCCGGTTGCTGGTTCGGTTGCTGAAGCGGCGACCGGTTCCAAATAGGCAACTGGCGATGGCACAATTGGTCGTCCAAGGCGGCCTTGTTCGCTTGACTCACGGGGCGGGTTTGCGACGCTCGCCGGCACGATGCCCGGATTCAAAGTCGTTGTCCTGGAACATGGTTACGCAACCGTCGAGCCAGAGCGCCGCGTGATCGAGGCCGCCGGTGGAGAGTTTGTTGATGCCGGCCGGCTGTCGCGCGAGGAAGCCCTTCGCGCCGCCGGGGATGCCGATGCCCTGCTGGTGCGCTGGATGCGCATCACGCCCGAACTGATCCAGCGGTTCCGCCGGTGCAAAATCATCGTTCGTTATGGCATCGGCTATGACAACGTGGACGTGGCCGCCGCGACCGCCGCCGGGATCATGGTCGGGCACGTGCCGGCCTACAGCCTGGACGAGGTCTCAAACCACGCCATCGCACTCTGGCTGGCCTGTGTGCGAAATGTGGCGCGCAACCATGAAAAATTGCGCGCGGGCGGCTGGGATGACCTGCCGCAAGAGACGATGTTCCGCACCACGGGCAAGACCTTCGGATTGGTCGCGCTCGGCGGCATCGCCCAGGCCGTTGCCCGAAAGCTTTCCGGCTGGGGAATGCGGTTGCTGGCAACCGATCCGTTTTTGGACCCGTCGCGCGCGGCCGAGCTGGGGGTGCGGTTGGTGGATTTGGAGACGCTCTGCCGCGAGTCGGATTACATTTCCCTGCACGCGCCGCTGTTGCCGGAGACTCGGCAAATGATCAGCCATCGTGAGCTGGGGTGGATGAAGCGGGGGGTAATCGTGGTAAACACCGCGCGCGGGCCGTTGCTGGACGGCGAGGCGCTCGTGGCGGCGTTGAACGAGGGCCGTGTGGCGAGGGCGGGCATTGATGTTTTCGAGCAAGAGCCGCCCGCGTTGGACGCGCCGTTGCGGAAGCATCCAAACGTGATCCTCAGCGACCACATCGCCTGGTATTCCGAGGAATCGCAGGAGGAGTTAAAGGTTACCGTGGCGGAAGAGGCGGCGCGCGTGGGAAAAGGCGGGCTGCCCGTGGCCATCGCGAACCCCGAAGTCCTCCACAAGCTCGGACGATGGCAGGAATGGAAACCGACCTACAACGCGCAATGGCAGATGAAGCGGATCGCGACAGTGAAATGACCGCCTGCCGACGGGCGGCCAGGCGAGCCGTCACTGCCTAAAAATTTCCGCGTCTCTCCGTTGAGCCAAACGGCCCTACTCCAAGAATGCCGCGTGAATGGCCTTGGTCGCCTGCTCGCCTTTCGCGAGGTCGATGACGACGGAAATTTTGATCTCGCTGGTGGAGATCATGATAATGTTGATCCCCTCCTTGGCGAGTGTTTCGAACAGCTTGGCGGCGACGCCCGAGTGGCTGCGCATGCCCACGCCGACGATGGAGAGCTTGCCGATCTTCTCATCGGCCAGGACGCTGGCGAAGCCCACCTCGGCTTGCAGAGCGTCAATCACCTTGCGCGTCTTGAGCAGTTCCGGCTTGTCCACGGTGAACGAGATGTCCGTGGTGGGCGAGGCGGTGCCATGGCTGACATTTTGGACGATCATGTCCACGTTGATGGTCGCGTCGCCCAGGGATTTGAAAATGCGCGCGGCGACGCCCGGCTTGTCCGGCACGCCCACGAGGGTGACCTTGGCTTGATTCTTGTCGAGCGCGACGCCGCGAATGACGACGCCCTCCATGTCTTTGGTTTCTTCTTTCACGATGGTTCCGGAATTGTCGTTCATGCTGGAGCGGACCTCGAAGACGACGCCGAATTTCTTGGCAAACTCGACCGAGCGGGACTGCATCACCTTCGCGCCCAGGCTGGCCAGTTCCAGCATCTCGTCATAGGAAATCTCGGCAAGCTTGCGCGCGGCCGGGACGATGCGCGGGTCCGTGGTGTAAACCCCGTCCACGTCCGTGTAAATCTGGCAAAGATCGGCCTTGAGCGCGGCGGCCAGGGCGATGGCGGTCAGGTCCGAGCCGCCGCGGCCGAGCGTGGTGATCTGCCCCTCCGGCGTCTCGCCCTGGAAACCGGCCACGATGACCACATTCCCCTGGTTGAGCAGGGTGTGCACCTTCTTGGGCGTGATGTTCTTGATCTTCGCCTTGGTGTGGACACCGTCCGTCACAATGCCCGCCTGCGCGCCGGTCAGGGATACCGCCGGGATGTTCAGCGAGTGCAGGCCCATCGCGGTGAGGGCGATGGTGGTCTGCTCGCCGGTGGCGAGGAGCATGTCCATCTCGCGCTCGCTGGGCAGCGGCATGATGTCCTTGGCCAGTTTGATGAGATTGTCCGTGACACCGCTCATCGCGGAGACAACGACGACGATCTGGTCGCCTTGGGCGCGGTACCTGGCGACGCGCGCGGCGACGTTCTTGATGCGGTCGGTGTTGCCCACCGAGGTGCCGCCATATTTCTGGACGATCAGTGCCATTGCAAAAGCCTGGTTAGACGGAGCCGCCCGGTTTGATAACAGCAGTGCCGGGCGGCGCCGTTGACCTAAAAACGGCGGGAGACTAGAGCGCCGGTTCCCGAAATGTCACCCATTTATTTCGGAAACCGGCGCCGCGGAACGATTTGGACCGGTTACTGGCGCAGCCGGTAGAAACGCTGGCTGTTGGCGGCGGCGTTAATCGCCACGCTGCCCGCGCCGGCCAACGGGCTGGCCACGCCGGAGACGGCCGTCCATGTCGCGCCCGCCCCGAGCACCGGGGAGGATTCAAGCGTGAAGCCCGCCGCGCTGTCGCCCCAAGTGATGCTGGCATTGGCGCCCTGCACGCTGGTGGCGAGCGAGGGTTTCGCCACGACCGGCTGCACCTTGACTAATTGCAGGCCATTGACCGCCGGCAGGTAACCCGCGTTGCCAACGTTCAGGGATTGGGGGGTGACGGTGACGGTGAACGACCCGTCCGAGGCAGGCTTCACATTGTCGAACTGGACGTAGTTTCCCTGGTCGCGGGCGCCGGCCGGATTTGTGTTGCCCATTCGTGCGTAGCTCGGGTTGGCGGCGTAGGTGCCCGCGTGCTGCGCCTGAATGTAGAATGTGGGATAATCCGTTGCTCCCGTCAGCGCGATGTCCTCCTCATAGGTCGTGTTGAAGTTGAACCCGACGCTGTAAACGATCAAGTTGTAGGTCCCGGAGGGAACATGGCTCAAGTGAAGGGTAATCGGGGTGTTGTTGTTTTGAATGTAGCCTTGAAACAATGCCCGGTCGGCGCTGCCGGTGCCGGTCCCGCCGCCGTGGTTTGAGGCCTGGTCGACGGTCAACGTCACCGGTGTCGGCGCCCCCTGGGCGTCCCAAAGCGGCTGGTCGGTGACGGCCCCGTCGATGTCAGGATTGAAGTTCTCTTGCCGGACCACACCCGCCACCTCGGCGGGTCCCAAGGGCGAGCCCGGGCTGGAGTCGGTGCTGCCACCCACAAACTGAATGCCAATGTAAGGTTGAAGGTTGGAGGGGCTGCCAGGGCCGACGGTGAGCGTGGCCTCGGCGCTGGTGGTGTCCGAGCCGTTGACGCTCACGATGCAACGGTACTTCTTGCCCGAGTCCGAGGTCGCCAGCGCCGGCGTGATGTACGTGGCGCGATTGGCGCCGGGGATGTTCACCCCGTTCACCTGCCATTGATAAAAGAACAATCCGCCGGCGGGCGAGGTGACTGCCACCGAGAATTGCGCCCGGCCAAACGCCGCCACCGAGACCGGGGCCGGCTGCTGGGTAAACTTCACCACGCCCGCGTCGGGATTGATGTAAGTCGTGATCGCGTCCCCGCCGAGCACCGGCAATTGATCGAGCGGGCCGGCGGAGCCCGCCACGCGCGCGCCGAGCGCGACCGACGCCGTGCCGCCGCCCTGTTGGAAAAGGACTTGCACCAAATAGCGCTTTCCGGCGGTCAACGAGCCGGAGGTGAACATCGTTCCCGCATCAAAGTTGGTCACGCCGGCGGTGGTGGTTATCGCCTGTTGCAAGTTGGCGGCGGTCTCGTCGGTGCTGAGAAGCAATTGCGCGTCGTCATCCCCATAGAGATAGAACTCGTACGCGCCGGTCTTGGCCGGGACGAAATAAGTGGAAAGCCGCGCTCCGTAGTTGGCCACTTGCAGGTCGGTGAGAATCGCGACCTGGCGGATGGATTCGACCGTGTCCGGGGTGTTGTCGATGAACTTCTGGTTGGCGAGCAGGTCGTTCACCGTCGTGCCTGTGCCGAAGAACAATTCGCGCGTCACCCAGCCGGACGAGAGCTTCCACGCGGTGAACGTGGCCTTGGAACCGGCGGCGACCACGTTGCCTTGGGCATCGGCCACCTTGGTGATATTGACGGTGTAGGCTGTGCCCGCGGTTTGGGCCGAGGTGGTGAGCACCACATTTTTCGTCGAGGCGTCGAGCGCGGCGGCGGTGACGGT
>CAZMLP010000282.1:0-7130 GCA_964566745.1 uncultured Verrucomicrobiota bacterium
GCACGCGCGTGTCTGGCAGGGTCTCGATCGTCAGTCCGATTTGCGCCTCCGAGTCACCGCACGAGGCAAAGAGTGCAAAAAAAAAGCCCCGGAGACAGTTTCGGACGAAAAAGGACAAATCGATACGGGAACGAGTATTCATAATATGCACGGAGGAAAAGCGACGCCTGAGGTTCTCTATGGCATTTTTTTTCCTGTTTCACAAGCCGAAGGTGCGGGCAACGAAGGTTTTGGGCCGATAGTGTGGATAAAACAGCAACAGCAGGCGCTTCTGGTTCCCGACGCACGACGGCGGCAGATCGAGTGGCGGGAGCCAAGGCCCCGGGCATGCAAAATAAGGTTTCGCGAGGGTGCGCTTTTCGACATTCCGGCGCGGCCCTTTGGTGCTCTTTACCTTGTCAACCGGCACGGCCAGGCGTTGACGCCGGGCATCATGTTTCGACACTCGCCCGGATCAAAAAGCTTCGTCGTCACTCCGCCCCCAAAATCAAAATCCCTCTCAGCGGCGGTATCCAGAGTTTTTTATCGGGCTGTTAGGGGTGAAGGCGAGTCGGTGTAATTTTTCAGAAACACGTGGCGGCGAGCCGGACCTCCAGATCACGACGCAACACCGGGTCTAGCGAGGGTATTTGCAAGGCGCGGCGTAATTGCGGTTCGTCGCCCTCGCCCAGCTTTTGCATGCCCAGTGCCATGCGTATCGTCAGTCCGCACGGGTCTCGCTGTACGAGTTTGATTTCATCCCCGGCCTGGACCGTTCCCTCGGTCAACACTCGATGGTAAAATCCGCTGCGACCGCTGTGCAAAAACTCCTTCAAAATGTCCGGCTTGCCGACTTTGTGGCCGAATTTGAAACACGGCAAACGCGGCAGGGTGACTTGAATCCTCGCCTCGCCCACCTCCCAGATGTCGCCCACACAAACTTCTCCCTCCAGGAAACCGCTGACCGTGAAATTCTCGCCAAAGGTGCCGAACGGCAGGGTCGTGGCTTGCAGCACCGGTTGCCAATGCGCGTAATGTTCCAGTGGATAACTGTAAACGGCCTGATGCTCGCCGCCATGCACCGTGGGATCAGCCTGTCCATCCCCCGCCAACCCCAGGCGTCCCAGCCAGACCCGGCCGGCCACCGGTTGCTTGTGGATTCCGGTGAGCACTGGCTTCCCGTTGATTTCAATTTCTTGCGGCTGGGCGATGCTGATGGACACCAGTTTCATCGGACAAAGAGCTTACCGGATGGCCCGCATGCCGCAAGCGACGTGTATCGGCATGAATAACTTTCACGTGCGTCATTCTAGTCGAATTCACCCCGAGGGGCAGTCGCCAGCGACAAATGTTATGCCAAATGACACGCTGCCTCTCGGCTTGTTTCAAAAGTGCGCAACAAGGGAACCTCGGTTTTGCACCGCGCAATGGCAACGGGGCAGCGGGGGTGGAAGGGGCAGCCGGACGGCGGGTTGATGGGGGAGGGAAGTTCTCCGGCGAGTTGAATCCGCTGGCGCTTGGAGTCGGGATCAACCACGGGAACTGCGGAGAGCAGGGCCTGGGTGTAGGGATGTTTTGGGGAGCGGCAGATTTCTTTGGCCGGGCCGGTCTCGACGATCTTGCCGAGATACATGACGGCGATCCGCTGGCTGATGTGCTCCACCACCGCGAGGTCATGCGCGATGAAAAGGTAGGCGATGCCCCGCTCGTGTTGCAGGTCGGACAGCAGGTTGATGACTTGCGCCTGCACGGAAACATCCAGGGCGCTCACCGGCTCGTCGCAGACGATCAGGCGCGGCTCGACGGCCAGCGCGCGCGCAATACCAATCCGCTGGCGTTGCCCGCCGCTGAACTCGCGGGGATAACGGCGCGCATGGGCAGCGTCCAGGCCGACAGACCGCAGCAAGTCTTGCACACGGGCTTGTCGCGCGGCGTGGCCGGGCGCGAGCTGGTGAATGTCCAGCGCCTCGCCGATGATTTCCTCCACCGGCAGCCGCGGGTTGAGCGAGCCGTACGGGTCCTGAAAAATCATTTGGATGCGCCGCCGTTTCGCGCGCAACGCCTCACCGGTGAGCCGGGAAATGTCCTCGTCCTCGAACCGGATGCTTCCGGCGGTGGGATCGACAAGCCGGACGATGGCGCGGCCAAGCGTTGATTTACCGCAACCGCTTTCGCCGACCAGACCAAGCGTTTCGCCGGGCGCGATGGTGAGGCTCAGGCCATCCACGGCGCGCACGACGGCTTGCGAGCGGCGCAGGAGCCCGCGCTCGACGGGGAAATGAACCTTCAGATTTTGGACTTCGAGCAGGTTCACGCGACAGGCATGGAAGCGGTTCCGAAAGGGCAGCGCGCCTGGTGGCCGGGATTAATCTCGCGCAGCGCTGGCGAGTCGGTCCGGCAACTGGCTTGCGCAATAGGGCAGCGGGGATGAAACCGGCACCCGCCTGGCCACGCGCCGAGTTGCGGCACGGTTCCCGGAATGGCGGTGAGGCGCGCGACGTCGGCGCCGAGCTTGGGGACGGAGTTGAGCAGCGAGCGGGTGTAGGGATGTTGCGGGTTAATTAGCACCTCGCGGGTGGGGCCGGACTCGACGATCTGACCGGCATACATCACCGCCACACGATCCGCGATGTCCCCGACGATCCCGAGATTATGCGTAATGAGCAGAATGGCCATGCCGAGCTCATCCTTCAATGAGCGCAACAGGTCGATAATCTTCGCCTGGATGGTGACATCCAGCGCGGTGGTTGGCTCGTCCGCGATGAGCAATCTCGGCTGCGCGGCGATGGCAATGGCAATGGCCACGCGCTGCTGCATGCCACCGGAAAGTTGATGCGGATACGCGCTGAGGCGCGACTCGGGCGCGGGAATGCCGACGAGTTTGAGCAATCGAATCACCTCGGCTTCCGTGCAAGCCTCCGGGCGATGCAATTGCAACGTCTCGCGAATTTGCGTGCCGACGCGAAAGACGGGATTCAGGGAATTGCCCGGGTCCTGAAACACGTAGCTTGCCACTTTGCCGCGAATGGCGCGCAAGTCGTTTTTTGACATTCGCAGCGTGTCTTTGCCCTCCAGCAGAATTTCGCCTCCGACAAAACGCGCGGGCGGGCAGGGGACCAGTTGCGCGATGGAGAGCGCGGTGAGGCTCTTGCCTGAGCCGCTTTCGCCAACCAGGCAAAGGCTCTCGCCGGCCGCCAACGACAGCGACATACCGTCCAGAGCGCGAAGGGCCGCCGCGCCGGAGCCGAACTCCAAGCGCAGATCTTTGATTTCCAGCAGGCTCATGGGCGCTTCGTCAGCCGCAAAACGTCGTGCCTCAAAGTGCCCGTTCCTTCGAAAACGTCGAGGGTGAAAACAGAATTCGGAAGCATGGCGCATTGGCCCAAAGGAAAAAACGTCGGGGTGGAAGTGTTCGATTTTTCTGGAGAAAACCTTTCACGCATCGCTTTTTCGTTGCCAGCGGACTGGAAAAACGCCAAGCAACCAGCGCGTTCCCGAATCATTTTAATTCATCACTAAATTTTTGAATCACGCCCGTTCCAACGACAATAGCCCCTATAAGTGGCTGGTGGTGGGTTTGTTGTGGCTGGTGTGCTTCTTTAATTACGCGGATCGCCAGGCCATTTTTTCGGTCTTTCCTGTCTTGCGGAAAGAAATGGGCCTCACGGATGTGCAACTTGGCATCGTCGGCGGGGCGTTCATGTGGCTTTACGCGCTGGCATTGCCGCTGGCCGGTTTGGTCGGGGATCGTGTAAGCCGCAAGGTCCTCATCATCGGTGGCTTGATTTTTTGGTCATTGGTCACGCTGGCGACCGCGTGGTCCACGAAATATTGGCACTTGGTGGTCTGCCGGAGCCTGGAGGGATTCGGGGAAGCGTTTTATTTCCCCGCGTCGATGTCGTTAATCAGCGATTACCACTCGCCCGAGACCCGTTCGCGTGCCATGTCATTGCACCAATCCAGTGTCTATGCCGGCACCATCGCGGGTGGCTTCGCCGCCGGATTTTTTGCGGATCACTACGGTTGGCGCTCGGGATTCCACCTGTTTGGCTCGTTGGGTGTTCTTTTGGGTGTCGCATTGTTAGCCTGCCTGCGGGAACCCGCCCGCGGCCAATCGGAAAGCACAGTTGGCTCGACGACAGTTTCCAGTCCCACTCCGTTTCCTGTGGCGGTGCGTGAGGTTCCGAACACACCCATGGTGCTGGTGCTTATGGCAACGTTTGTGGGGGCCAATTTCGTTGCCGCCATCTTTTTGACGTGGATGCCGTCGTTCTTGAACAAGGAGTTCAAGATGAGCCTCACCATGTCGGGCCTCAACGCCACCGCTTGGCTGCAGATCGCCTCGGTGATTGGCGTCTTGACGGGTGGCTACTTGGCGGATCAGTTCGCCCGGACGCGGCGGGAGGGGCGCATGCTCACCCAAGTGACCGGTCTGTTGCTCGGCGTCCCGTTCATTTTTCTGACCGGCTGGACCCTTTCCATTCCGGTCCTGATCCTGGCGATGGTCGGCTTCGGCTTTTTCAAGGGCCTTTACGACGCGAACATCTGGGCCTCGCTCTACGACGTGGTGCGAGTGGAACGCCGCTCGACGGCCCTCGGCCTGATGAATTCCATCGGCTGGCTCGGCGGAGGCGTGGCGCCGGTGGCGATCGCCGTGGCGTCCAAGGAATTTGGCTTTCGCGCTTGCCTCAGCGCCAACTCGCTGATTTACCTCGCGTTTGGTTGCCTGCTGCTGTGGGGGATTCAGCGATTCATGCGGCCTCGAACGGTGTGAAACGACGGGTTTCCCGGCAAATAATAGCAGTCGTAAATCCTTTGCCACACCGGGCTTGCGCCAGCGGCGGACCTGCGGAACAATTCCCCGATGAACTCGGCCAGTTACGACGCGATTATTATTGGTTGCGGACCCGGTGGCAGCAGCGCGGCGACGTATCTGGCGCGCGCGGGCAAGCGCGTCTTGGTTCTGGAAAAGGAAGTCTTTCCCCGGTTTCACATCGGCGAGTCACTGCTTCCCTGCAACATGGCCTTGTTCCGCGAGATGGGATTGTTGCCCATTTTGCGGGAGGCGGGCTTTCCCGTGAAATACGGGGCGCGTTTTGAACTGGGGGACAGCGGGCGCGGGACACGTTTTTCCTTTTCACAGGGAAAATACAATCGCGAACCGGAGGCTATTCATGTGGAGCGCGCCGTGTTCGACCACATATTGCTTAAGCATGCCCGGGCCTCCGGCGCCGAGATTCGCGAGGGCTGGACAGTCGCGAAATTCGCCATGGACGCGAATGGCGTGAGTGTCGAGGCCTCCGGGCCGGACGGGCAACCGTGCCAGTTGCGCGCGGCTTATCTGATCGATGCCAGCGGGCGCGGCAACCTCACCGGCAACCAGGAGGGGCTGCGCGTTATCCATCCCAAGCACAAGAAGCTCGCCGTCTTTGGCCATTTCCTGGGTGTAACCCGGGAAACGGGCGAGGCGCGCACGGACATCATCATTTCCCGCCTCTCGAATAAATGGTTTTGGATCATCCCGATCTCCGCCGAGAAAACCAGCGTCGGCCTCGTGATTGACAAGGATGAGTTCGCGCAGCAAGTGGGAACGCCACAAGAGACCCTCCAGCGCTGGATCGATGCCAGCCCGGCTGTGAAAGCCCGCATGAAGGACGCGCGATGCGTGGGCGAAACGCGCACCACCAGCGACTTTAGCTATTACAACCGGCGGCTTGTGGGCGAGCGGCTGCTGCGCGTCGGTGACGCTGCCGGGTTCATGGACCCGATCTTCTCCGCAGGTGTCTTCCTCGCCATGTGGTCCGGTAAACTGGCGGCGCAAACCGTCCGCGAGGCGATCGACGCCGGTCAGCCGGGGGGGAAGCGGTTCGCGTCGTACGAGAAGCGCGTCAATCACGGAATGAGATATTACTGGCGGATGGTGGAAAATTTTTACACCACGCCTTTCATGGAATTGTTTTTGACGCCCACCGAGCGGTATAACCTGTTTTCGGCGGTCATTGGCGTGCTCGCGGGGGAGGTGGAGGGAAAATGGGCGTTACGCTGGCGTCTGGAGTTGTTCTTTTTGTTCGTCAAAATCCAAGGACGCCGGCCGCTGTCTCCGCGCATCAATTTCGCCCCTATCGTCATGCCGACCAAAGGCGCGGCGATGAGCGAATCCAAGAGCTGACAGCGCTCTAGGTCCGCGCCGGGTCGTCGGTCTTTAATTCACCTTCAAGGCGGGCCACCACCGCCGTGGCCAGGCAATTGCCCACCAGATTGATCGTGGTGCGGGCCATGTCCATCAACTCGTCCACGCCGATAATAATGAGCACTCCCTCGAGCGGCAGATTGAAGCTCACCAGCGTGCCGGCAAGGATCACTTGGGAGGCGCGGGGAATGCCCGCCATGCCTTTGCTTGTCAGCATGAGCATCACCATCATCGCCAGCTGTTGGGAGAGCGGCATGTCCACGCCCGCCGCCTGCGCGACAAAAATGGACGCCACGGCGAGATGCAGCGTCGAGCCGTCCAGGTTGAACGAATACCCCAGCGGCATCACCAGCGAGACGATCCGGCGCGGAACTCCGAAATCAACCATCCGCTTCATGGCATCCGGCATAGCGGCGTCTGAAGAAGTGGTGGAAAAAGCAAGCAGGGCAGGGTCCTTGATTGCGAGCAGGAATTTTTTAACCGGAATGCGCAATACCACGGCGGTTGGGAGCAGGACCAAAAGGCTGAAGGCAATCAACGCCGCGTATAACGTGCCGATTAGCTTGGCGAGGTTGGCCAGGACTGCGATGCCGCTATGGCCCACCGTCACTGCCATGGCCGCGCCGACACCAATGGGCGCGAATTTCATGACCAAGCCAGTAAATTTGAACATCACCTCCATGAGCGATTCGCAAAAGGACAACATGGGTTTGCGGGCCACGTCGGGCACTTGCGCCAATGCGATGGCAAAAATGATGGCGAAGAAGACCACCTGTAAAACGTCATTCGCTGCCGCCGCTTCGAAAAAGCTCTTGGGAACGATGTGTTCGATAATGCCGCTCAGCGTGACTTTCGTTACGGTGATTTTGTCGTCCCCGCTGTGGGCCGGAGGCAGCACCACACCCACACCCGGCTTGCTGAAATTTACGGCCAGCAGCCCGATTGCCAGCGCGAGCGTGGT
>CAZMLP010000283.1:0-5423 GCA_964566745.1 uncultured Verrucomicrobiota bacterium
AAAAGTGTTTTGTCCGTCCCCCCCATATGTTGTCCCGAGGAGATTGAACAGCGCGTCGTTCCCCGCGATGGACAAAAGTTGCCCATTGCAAAAGGCCCAGCCCAATGGCGCAAAATTTCCCGCAAAAATGCGAATCTCCCCAAGAAACGGGTTGGACATGATAAAGAGGATTTAAGCGTTGGTGATGCGGTTGAACACGGCGTGATACCGGCGCGGACCGTCGGTCTTTTCGCGCGTTGGCACGATGAATATGTCAAACCGGCCCAACTCCGGATGCTCAAACGTGTACGTGTTTTGCGTTAGCGCCGGCTGTTCACGCGCGCCGGTGAAAGACAGGGAAAACTCCTCCAGCGAGCCGCCCATTTTGGCGGGAAGCGGCCGGCCAGGATGGCGCTTGGCGGCGGCCAGTTCCACCACATGCGTGATCTCGCCGTTTTGGCGGATGGCAAAGCGCGTGTTCACGCACCCCTCAAAACGGGCAAAATCCGCCGGCTTGGCCGGGACGGGTTTTGCGGGCCCGCCGGCGAGGGCGTTGGGAAGCGTCGCGCCCGCGGCGAGGAGCGCGAGGGATGTGTCAGCCAGGAAAGAGCGGCGGGAAATCATGGGATTAAGTTGGCAAAGAAAGGTCAGTCGTGCATCAAGGGACTCTGCAAAAAGCGCGCCGTTTCGCGATCCTCTCAAACGGTTACAACCTGCCAATAAACGTCAAATGACTGGATACCATAAGCAAAATTTTGCCTTTGGGTCAAGCAACCTTCCCGCAAAGTCCTCAAGATTCCTGCGAGTGTGCTCGATCAATCGCGCCGGGGAAAGCCAACGGGACCGTTTTGGCTTTGCCTCGATTAAAAAAAACGGAACCTTTGGTCCGCGCCGCATGAACCCGTCCTTGGAATACGAGCACCTCCCTCCCGAGAATATCCTTATCCGGCCGGTGACGGAGGCTGACGAGGCGTTTTTGCGCCATCTTTATCAAGTCACCCGGTATGATGAGTTTGCCGCCGCCGGCTTGGATGACCGCCACCTCTCCCAATTGCTGGCCATTCAATTCCGCGCCCATCAAACCGGCCACCGGAGCATGTTTCCCACAGCGGATTTCTCCCTGATCCTCCGGGATTCCGCGCCTGTGGGCCGGTTGACCGTCCATCGCGGAGCGGACGAGTGGCGCGTGGTGGACATCGCGCTGCTGCCCGCGCATCGCGGCAAGGGCATCGGCGGAAAAGTGCTGGCCGGGGTGCAGCGGGAGGCGCGGCAGGCGGGAAAAGTCTTGCGTTTGAATGTCAGGCACGACAACCCGGCGGCGCGGTTGTATGCGCGGCTCGGCTTTCAGAGGACGGGTGCCAACGAGATCGACGTTTCCATGGAGTGGCAACCGTAAGGCAAAGGCGACGCGACGCCGCCCTCACAGGCGGTTGATCACCGCCTCGTACTGAATGCCCTCCTTGCCGCGCCCGACGGGCACCACAAAAAGCTCGAAAGCCCCCATCTCCTCCTGCGCCAACCGGTAAGAGGCCTGGCCAAGAATGCGCTGGACGCCGCTTTCAAAGGTCAACGCGTAGCGCTTCAAGCTCTCATCCTGCGGCGGCACCGGCTGGCCCGCCGGACCGGCCAGCGGGACGGCGGAAACGAGTTTGAAATCCTCCAACCGCGTTTCGCCCCACCAAACTTGAAATGTGGCGCCCACTCGCTGGGCAAACATTGGAAACGTGATTTCCTCAAATGGAATCGTCTTCATGAACACCTTTCATCACCCGTTCCGTCCGCCATTACGGCAATCCGTCCGCCATCACCTCACGCTGGCGGACGCGCGTGATCCTGCCCCATCCGCTGGCCCGGCGCCAATGCCAATATGTTTTCCGTTTTGCCCGCGCGGGGCTGTTGGCTATGCTTCGCGGCATGTCGCCCTGGGTGGCATTGTCGGGCATCCTGCTGTTCGCGGGCGCGAGTTTTTTCTTTGCGCTGGCGGAGACGGCCCTCTTTGCCCTCGGCAAATGGCAGGCGCGCACCCTGCGCGAGCAGTCACCCGCGCGGGGGGAGATTATTCTCAAGCTGCTGGAGCGTCCCCAGGATTTGCTCGCCAACCTCGCGCTGGGAAACACCGTCGCCAACGCGGTCATGGTCGCCATGGGCGTCTGGATGGCGCTGCACGAGGGCTGGCCCCTTGCCCTCACCCTGGGAATTCTCTTCGCGCTGATTCTAATTGTTTGCGAGGCCGCGCCCAAAACTCTTGCGGTCCGCTCACCGGAACGCTGGGCCTTGCGCGTGGCCCGCGCGATGCAATGGGTCGAGGGCTTCACGCGCCCCGTGCACCGGCTCGCCCAGCGCCTGAATGAAACTTTGCTCCGGCTGCTCGTCCCCCGCTCGTTGAAAGCGCCCGGACGCGTCACGGACGAGGAATACCAGGAGCTGCTGGAATGGGCCTTCCAGCGCGGCACGCTCGCCGAGTCGGAAAAGGAGATCATGCTGCAAATCATCCGGCTGGACCGCCGCGCCGCGCGGGACGTCATGCGCCCGCGCGCGACCATGGCCTGCATCCCGGATGACCTCGCGGTTCCCGAAATGATCGCCGCCGCGCGGGGTTTCGGACATCGCCGCCTGCCGCTGTATGACGAAAATCCCGACACCATCGTCGGTGTGCTGGACACTCAGGCCCTCTTGCTCGACCCGCAAGTGGACCTCTCCGAGGTGATTGAGTTCCCCTCGTTCGTGCCGGAAAGCATGAACCTGCTCCAGTTGTTCAAGAGCTTGCAGCGGCAAAAACGCGGTCTCGCCATTGTGCTGGACGAGTTTGGCATCACTTCCGGCATCGTCCGGATGGAGGACATTCTCGAGGCCGTGGTGGGACGCATGCGTGATGAGGACGCGGCGGACACCTTTGTGATGGAGCGGCTTGGCCCCGGCCGCTGGCGGGTCAGCGGCATGATGCGGCTCGACGACTTTCGCCGCGAGTATCCCGCTTTGAACGACGTGCCGGAAATCGAGACGATGGGCGGCCTGCTGGTTTCACGGCTGGAGCTGGTCCCCGCCGTGGGCGAATCCACCGTCGTCGGCAAATTGCGCCTCACCGCCCGCGTCGCCGACGAGCGCCGGGTGCGCGAGTTGTTGGTGGAAACCACCTGACCATGACCAGTCTCACCACATTGATGGCCCTGGCCGTCTGCCTCGCGATCTCGTTTTTGCTCTCGGGCATGGAGGCGGGCGTTTTCGCGTTAAGCCGCCTGCGCATCCGCCAATACATGCGCGCGGGGGACGCCCAGGCGCGCATCCTGCACGGCTACCTGGATGACTCGGAGGATTTTCTCTGGACCATCCTGGTCGGCAACACGCTGGCCAATTTCCTTGCCGTGGCCATTGTGGTCACCACCCTCTTCAGTTGGTTCGGTGAATGGCCGGCGGTGTTCTGCCTCGCGCTGCTCGTGGTCGCGTTCCTTTTTTACATGCTGTGCGACCTGCTTCCGAAAATGCTTTTTCGCGCGTTTCCCAACCGCCTTTGCCTGGTGATGGCCCGGCCCTTCCGCGCCATTCACGCGCTGCTGCGGCCCCTGGTGGGGCTGGTCTCCTGGCTTTCCCAAGGCCTGGTCCGCTGGACCGGCACGCGCGTCTTCACCGGTCACTTGTTTGGCAATCGCGAGGAGTTGCGGCTCGTCATGCAGGAATCGGGCGAGGGCCTGAGCACCGAGGAGCGCCAGATGATCAATCGCGTCATGGACCTCCAGAGCGCCACCATCCGGCAAATCCTCGTCCCGCTCAACCAAGTCGTCACGGTGGATGCCGCCTCCACCGCCGCCCAGGTGCGCGCGATCTTTGGCGAGCGCCGCCTCGCGGTCCTGCCGGTCTTGCGCGAGGAGGCGGGACGCAAACGGGTCATCGGCATTGTCACTTTGAAGCACCTCTTGACGCTCGATGATTTGACCGGCCAGACCGCCCTCAATTTGCTGCGGCCCGCCCTCTATCTGGATGAAAAGACGCGCTGGGAGAACGCCCTGCGCCTCATGCAGCGCGGCGGGCACCGGCTCGCCATCGTCTTGGGTCCCGACCGCCACGAAATTGGCATCGTGACGTTGCAGGATCTCCTCAAGCCCTTGTTCGGGGAAATCAACCTGTGAACTCCGACCTCCTTTTGACCATTGGCCTGAAGGTGCTCGCCGTTCTGGTGCTGGTCTTTTTGAACGGTTTCTTCGTGGCCACGGAGTTTGCGCTCGTCAAAATCCGCGACACGCAGCTCGATCCGCTCATCGCGAAAGGCAACCGGCGCGCCAAAGTCGCCCGGAACATCATCCATAACCTCGATGCCTATCTGAGCGCCACCCAACTGGGCATCACCCTCGCGAGCTTGGGGCTGGGCTGGATTGGCGAGCCGATCTTCGAGGATATTTTGCATCCCTTGTTCGAGTGGCTGCACGTCGAGTCCCGCACCTTGCGCCAGTCCGTGGCGGTCGGCATGGGCTTCGCCACCATCACCTTCCTGCACATCGTGGCTGGCGAGCAGGCGCCCAAGACCTACGGCATCCGCGAACCGTTGCGGACCACTCTCTTCGTCGCCTATCCGATGAAGTGGTTTTACTCGGTGGCCTATCCGTTCATCTGGCTGTTGAACGAAAGCTCGCTCTGGCTGTTGCGCGCGTTCGGCATCGAGCCGGCGGATGAGCATCATGGCGCGCAATCCGAGGACGAGTTGCGCCTCATGCTCACTTCCGCCCACGCGCGCGGCGGCGGCACCGCCCTCGGGCGCACCATCGTGGTGAACGCGCTGGAACTGCGCCGGCGTCGCGCCCGCGACGTGATGCGCCCGCGCAATGAGATTCTCACCCTGGACACCCAGGCCAGCATCGCGGCCTGCCTGGAGGTGGCGGAGAAGACCCGTTACTCGCGCTTCCCGCTCTGCGAGGGCGGCAACCTCGACAAGACCCTCGGCGTCGTCCACATCAAGGATTTGTTCGCCTTGCGCGGCAAGGCCAAGACCGGCGCCGACCTGCGCGCCGTCGTCCGCAAGCTCGTTTATGTGCCCGAAACGGCGCGGCTGGAAAAACTTCTGCAAGTGCTCTTGGAGCGGAAGCTGCATCTGGCCATCGTGGTGGACGAGTACGGCGGCACGGTCGGTCTGGTGACCCTGGAAAACATCCTGGAGGAATTGGTCGGCCAGATTCAGGACGAGTTCGACCAGGAGAAGCCGATGATTGTCCGGCTCGATGGCGATGTTTGGGACATTATGGGCCAGCTCCCCCTGCACGACTTGGCGGACGTGGTCGGCGAGCCGCTCCGCGAGGAGGGAATCAGCACCGTCAGCGGTTTCGTGACCCATCGCCTCGGCGGCTTCCCGCACGAGGGCCAAAAAATCCAATTGGGTGATTTCGAACTGACCGTTGAGGAAATGGACGGCCCCCTCGTAGCCCGCCTGCGCCTGACCCGCCGCGCCCCCGAGCCGG
>CAZMLP010000284.1:0-2220 GCA_964566745.1 uncultured Verrucomicrobiota bacterium
GGCGACTCCCTTCACATAGACAAACCGGTTCAGGCAAGAGACTTGGAAGCGTGGATCGCTTTCATAAACCACCGTCCAGGCAGTGGAGTCCTTGCTTGACCAGACCCGCGTCTCGCTGGAGTGCGCCGCGCGCACCTCATACAAACCGCGCCGCTTGGTGATTGCGGTTGCGGTGTGCAGCTCGACGTGGCCGCGCGGGTGGGTTCCCTCGCGTTGGTCAAGTTCAGCCGCGAGGGCCTCGGCAAACTGCTCCACGGACACATGGCCGCCATGCTCGACGTAGAAAACGTGTGGCGACAAGCATCCGTGCTGGTTCCACGCCGTGAGATCGGTCACCGCCCGAGTTATCACCCGCGGCGTGTTCAATCGGGTCAACACCTCGTGAGTGACATATCCAAAACTGACGCGATGGCCATAACCAAGAAAACGTGTGCGCAAGGGCAGGCGGCGGCGAATCTCCCCCAGCGTCTCGTCAGCGCCCGTGGCCGTGACCAAATCCGACTCGCGAAAAAGCGGCTCCTCGAGCGCGACAGTTCCGCCCGGCCACTCCGCCACTTCAATACAAGCACCCAGCTTCGGTTCCAATTCGTAAAGCGAATGGGCGTAAAGTCGCGGGATAAACGCGCCGCCGGAGGCGCATTTCACAAATTGACTTGCGCGCGCCAGCAACCCGAGTGTCATGTTCATCAATTGCGGCACGGGCAAGTTTCCCGCGCCGATGTGGGCAACCAACTCGGGACCGTGAACCATCGCCGCGCGTTGCGCCTGGCTTTCCGCATTGGTGGCGGACAACTCGTCCAGCCGCTTGAGATGAGCGAACTCCTGGATGATTAACGCCTCGAAATTCTCGCGGGTGAACTGTTTGAAAAGGGCGTCCAATCCGGTCGCCAGCGTGGCCGGAGGAAAACCGGTGATTCTAGGATCGGCGGCCAGCGCCAGCTTGCGAAAATGGAATTCGGGATCCAGCCAGCTTTGCCCGGCATCCACCAGAGTCTTGATCAAACTCTGAGTGGCGCGTTGAGCCAGGTATTGCGCGCGGTTGCGCTTGAGGGTGAGGCAGGCGTCCGCGATCATTTGACCGGACAGGGTTGCCTCGGGCGGCAAGTCGGCGAGAAAGTAGTTTGGGATGTTCATGACTTTGCCAAGGTGGGGTTTGCAGGTTCATGAATTTCGGCATGCGCGCCCCCGGCAGCCAAATCCTCGCGCCGCCGGACAGCATGCAACCCGACCAAGCCGGCCAGCGAAACAATGATCGCCAGCCCCATCGCCCCAAAGACAGGAACGTAGCTGCCGCGCTCGGTCGCGTGGGAGCCGAGCTTGCGCACCAGCTCGCCCAAGGCCCAGTGGGACAGATTCCCGATCAGCCCGCCCACTGTGATGAACAGGCCAAAAACCCGCCCGCGCACCGCCGCCGGAACCGACTGCATCAATGCCGCCTCGACCATCGGGTAGCTGGCGAGAAAGAAGAATCCATAGGTCACGAGCAAAGGCAGCAGCCATCCGCGGCTCACATGGGGAAACGCGGCCATCATCAAGGCCGCCAGCACCAGCACGACGCTGATCCAGCGGTTGCGCCCGCTGTCGCTCAGGCCGCCAAACAACGGGTTGCTAATCCATGTCCCGGCGAAGATAAAGCTCAACATCATGCCGGTTTTCTCCACGTCGAGCCCGTGGACTTTTTGCATGAACAATGACCCGAGCGTGCCCATTCCATTCCCCGCGAAATCGCGCAAGCTGAATATCACGCAGGTGACGAGAAAGATTCCCCAAAGGGCGGGCGTCGGGAACATGGGCACCTTCGATCCGTGCGAACGGGCCACCGTGCTCTCCGGTTTCTCGTCGTCCGCAAGCCACGCGAAAATGATCGCGTACGCGATGGCAAGAATGCCAAGCTCCAGCATGGGCCGGCGCCAGGCGGCGCTGCCCAGCACGGGCATGAGCATGTGGGTTCGCCAGCCGCAGTAAATCGGCCCCGCGAAAAAACCGGCGCTCGCGCCAACTCCCAGCAAACCCAGCGCCCGACCGGTGTTCACGGGAAATAGTCCGGCGATTAATGACGTGGCCGCGGGATGAAAGAAGCTTCCCCCCACGCCAGCCAAAACCACCGCGGCGATGGCGAGCGGATACGTTGGCGCAAGGCCAAGCAGAACGAACCCGAGACCATTGATCGCCAGCCCCAAGGCAAGCAGCTTCTTCCGGCTGCACCGGTCCGCCAGCACT
>CAZMLP010000285.1:0-3561 GCA_964566745.1 uncultured Verrucomicrobiota bacterium
TTCCGCCTCCGGACCGGCCTGCGTTGGGGCGGGCGGGAGCCGGTCATGACCATGGAGCCGGCGCTGGAGTTGTCCGCGTGGTACGAGGGCGTTTTCCGGGGTGATCCGAGCGCCTATGGAATCAACGGGGATCGCAACATCGAGGCCGCCTCTCACCTGTTTTGGACGCGCGCGCTGTTTTCCTACCGCCTGCCGGAATCGCAGCACAGTTTTGAGGTCAGCCTGACCGCCGGCGCCAGCATCCGCACCGACCGTCTTTCCGCCTACCGGCTGGGCGGGGAACTTCCTCTCTCCGCCGAGTACCCGCTTGACCTGCCGGGCTATTATTTTCAGGAACTCGCGGCCAACCGGTTTCTGCTTCTGCATGGCATGTACGAGTTGCCACTGAACCATGCCAAAACTTTCGGTCTGGCCACGTACGGCGGCACAGCGCTGGTGGACTACACGCGCGGTCTCGAGCAGCCCGGCAAATGGAATTCAGGTGTCGGCGCCGGGGTCACTTTCGCGCCGAGCTCGCGCCCGTTCAAAGTGCTGCTCGGCTATGCCTACGGCATCGACGCCATTCGCGACAACAATCGCGGCGCGCATAACGTCAGCCTTTTGATGCAATACGACTTTGCCGCGCCCGGCGGCGGTCTGCCCTCCTTCCTCAACCCGAACAAATGGCGCGGCATGGACTGGCTCCTGCACCGGTAGGGCGCGTCCGGGTTTGCTTTTTCCCTCATTCCGGCCGGCGCATCTCGAAACGGTCCCGCGTCCGGCAATACCAGTGTGGCACGGCCATGCGACCAATGATTGCCAACTTGTCCGAGCGGACTCGCAATGTCTCAGGATCGAACAACTCGTCGCGCAAATGCACACGCTTCACCAGGCCGATGACGAGCCGGTTGTTGCCGATCTGAAGCGTGCCCCACTCGACGCATTCGAGCGACGCTGGCGCCTCCGCGATTCGCGGCGGCTTCACGATCGATGACGGAGCGGCTGTCAGTCCCGCGCGGGCCAGCTCGCTCTCGCCGTAGGGCAGCGAGGCCGCGCATTGGTTCATCGCCTCGGCGATGCCCTCATCCACCAAGTTGACAACGAACTCATGCGTCGCGCGGACATTGAGCGCCGTGTCCTTCGGCGTGCCGTTGTCGCGGTCGCCGGGCGCGAACCCGACAATCGGCGGTTCCGCGCCAAACACGTTGAAGAAGCTGAATGGCGCGGCGTTCACGCGGCCAGCGGGACTGAGTGTGCTTACCAAGGCGATGGGGCGGGGCGTCACGAGACTGGCGAGAATCGCGTAGGCGCGGTCGGCGTGTTTTCCCTCAAGATCGAGTTCCATAACGAGGAGAATTTGCCTTCTTGCGTGTCGAAACGCAACGTTGCCCGGTCTTGCACGCCGCTCGCCTTTCGCGGAACATTGCGCCTGTTCGCTATGAAAATCTGGCCTCGCATCCTCATGCTGTCCGCTTTGACCACCGCCGCCACCACCGCTGAAGTTCCTGACAACCTCGTCGCCGAGGGCATCCCGGGTTTTCCGCCAGCGTTGAAGGCCGACGTCGGCCGCTATCTCGAGTTTCGCTCGGCTGCGTTCAGCGGCTGGCATCCGGTGCATCGCGAGATGATCGTCTCCACGCGCTTTGCGGACGCCGCGCAGCTTCACCTCGTCAAGATGCCGGGTGGCGCGCGGCGGCAATTGACCTTTCTTGCCGACCCGGTGGCAGGTGGCAGTTTCCGGCCGAAGACCGGGGAGTATATCGTCTTTGCGCAGGACTCCGGCGGCGGCGAGTTCTACCAACTTTACCGCTACGACCTCGCGGATGGCCGCATCACACTGCTGACCGACGGAAAGTCGCGCAACACCGGCGCGCGCTGGTCCCGCGACGGCGAGTGGCTCGCTTACACCACCACGCGCCGCACGGGGAAGGACAACGACGTCCATCTGGTCAATCCCGCCGACCCGAAGAGCGACCGCCTGCTGGTCGAGGTGACCGGCGGCGGCTGGAGCGTCGAGGACTGGTCGCATGACGGATCGAAGCTCTTGCTCGGCGAGTACGTCTCGATCAACGAAAGTTACCTCTGGCTCTGCGACGCGAAGACAGGCGCCAAGGAATTGATCACGCCGAAAGGCGCGGGTCAGATCGCCTGGCGCGGCGGCGAGTTCACCTTCGATGATCGCGCGATCTTCGTCACCACGGATCAAGGCTCGGAATTCCAGCGCCTGGTCCGGTATGACACCACCACCCGTCAGACGACCGTTTTGACCAAGGACATCCCGTGGGACGTGGATGACTTCGACCTCTCGCCTGACGGCAAAACCCTGGCGTTCGTCACGAACGAGGACGGCGTGGGAGTGCTGCATTTGATGAACGCGCACACCGCCGCCAATCTTCCGACGCCGAAGCTTCCGCTCGGCATCGTCTCGGGGTTGCGCTGGCACCAGAACAGCCGCGACCTGGCCTTCAACTTTACCTCCGCGAAGTCCCCGGCGGACGCCTACTCGCTCGACCTCGAGACGGGCAAGGTGGACCGCTGGACCGAGAGCGAGACCGGCGGCCTGAACGCCAGCACATTCGTCGAGCCGGAACTGGTGAAGCTGAAGAGTTTCGACGGCCTCGGTGTCTCGGCCTTTGTCTATCGGCCTGATCCGGCCAAGTTCCCCGGCAAGCGGCCCGTGATTGTAAACATTCACGGCGGACCCGAGTCGCAGTCGCGGCCCATTTTCCAGGCGCGGATCAATTACTATCTGAACGAGCTGGGCGTGGCGGTGATCTACCCGAACGTGCGCGGCTCGGCGGGCTACGGCAAAACATTCCTCACGCTCGACAACGGCTTCAAGCGCGAGGACTCCGTGAAGGACATCGGCGCGTTGCTTGACTGGATCGGGCAGGACGCGCGCCTCGCCAGCGACCGCGTCTGTGTGGTGGGCGGCAGCTACGGCGGCTACATGGTGCTGGCCTGCATGACGCATTACAATGACCGCCTCCGCGCCGGGGTGGACATTGTGGGCATCTCGAATTTCCTCACGTTCCTTAAGAACACGCAGGACTATCGTCGCGACCTCCGCCGCGCGGAGTATGGCGACGAGCGCGATCCCAAAATGGCCGAGTTTCTGGCGCGCATCTCGCCCAACGCGAGCGTCCAGAAAATCACCAAGCCGCTGTTCGTGGTGCAAGGGAAGAACGACCCGCGGGTTCCGGTGACCGAGTCCGAGCAGATGGTCAGGGCGATCCGCGACCAGGGCGGGAACGTCTGGTATCTCATGGCCAAGGACGAGGGCCACGGTTTCGCCAAAAAGAGGAACCAGGACTTCCAGTTCCTTTCCACCATCCTCTTTCTCCAAGCGAACCTGCTGAACTGACCACCACGCGCCAGCACCTGGGTTTCAGTGGAATTTTCGCCGGTGCATCCAAAAGACGGCGGAAGCCATAGACAAAAACGGCTGGCATTCCTGCCAGCCGTTTTGCGTTTGGAAAGACCAGTTCCTTCTTTGCCGGTCAGAACTTGTTCTTGCGATAGGCTCCCATGTCCGGGGCATCGGGGTTCGCGTCAGGGCCGAAGTAACGGAGCACCACCAGC
>CAZMLP010000286.1:0-6974 GCA_964566745.1 uncultured Verrucomicrobiota bacterium
CGCGCGCCGCACCGCGCTCGACTCCTTGCTCGCGGTGAAGGACGCCGAGCTGCCGCCGGTCTTGCAATCCCTGTTGAGCGACCTTGCCTTGCGCGCCTCGGCGATTCGCGCGCTCGCGAGTTATGACGACGCCAAGACACCCGGCGCGATCCTCGGCGCCTACGGTCAATTAAACGGTGGCGAGAAACGAGACGCTTTGAACACGCTCGCTTCGCGCGCCGCTTTCGCGCGGCCCCTCATGGCAGCAGTCGAGGGAGGCCAGGTGTCGTCCAAGGATTTGTCCCCCGACCTGCTGCGCCAGTTGCGCAACTTGCACAACCCGGAGGTGGATCAATCGATCCAAAAAGTTTGGGGCGCCTTCCGCGAGAGCAGCGCCGACAAGCAGAAAGAAATCGAGCACTACAAGACCGTTTACCGGGCGGGCGGCTCCACTCCCGGGGACGCCTCGCGCGGACGCGCCGTTTTCGCCAAGACTTGTGCGCAGTGCCACACGCTGTTTGATGCCGGCGGCAAGGTCGGTCCGGATCTCACCGGCTCAAACCGCGGCGACACCGATTACATTCTCCAAAACATGGTCGATCCGAACGCGGTTATTCCGAACGACTACCGCAGCTCGACGATCGAGATGAAGGATGACCGGATCATCATCGGCATTGTGAAGGCGCAGGATGACAAGGCGGTGACCGTGGTGACGGCGAATGACGTGCTGACCTTGCCGCGCGGAGAGATCAAATCGCAGAAACAGAGCGACATTTCCATGATGCCTGAAGGCTTGCTCGCGCAACTCAACGACCAGGAGATTCGCGATCTGATTTATTATCTCAGCCGGCCCGGCCAAGTGCCGTTGCCGGGGGAGAAGTGACCGGTTCGCGTCCGTTTGCTGGCAGCCATGGGGAATAAATGTCCCAAATGTGGTGACGCTTTTGCTTGTCGAGGGCGGCTTTTCAGGGAAAATGGCAAGGTCGAACTCAGAGTTCCGTCCATGCCTGCCAGCGGGACGACGACCGGCCTTGTTGCTGGTCCCGGGTTCCGCCCGCTTGCGGGCAAAGTCGTTAACGTATGAGCATCCGTAATCTCTGGGGCGACCTGCCATCGGTCGAGAACCTCAAGGCTCCCGCGCAGATTTTGAAGGAGCAGGCGGCGATCCTTGCCGAGCAGACCAAGGGTGTGTTGATCGGCAAGGTTGAGCAAATCTCCGACGCCGACCTCGCGTTCGACTTGGACATTCGCGCCCCGGCGCTCAACAATCATTCGGTCAATGTTCTTCGCGTGACTCATCCAGTCACGCTCTACCCCGTGCGAATTTATTTCCGGCTGGCGCAAACGACCAAGGACCTGTGGGAATGCCCGGCCGAGGCGGATTTCTTGAAGGCGCTTGAGTCGGTTTTGAGCGGTCCGGAGACGAAACGGGTTCTGGCCTCGCTGATGGTGCTCAGCCGGTGACGGCGGCCGGGCGGAGAATGATCCGTCCAAATTGTTTTGAAGCTGGCCACGAGGCCAAGGATTAACCAAGTTTGGCGCGTTCGTTTTGGCCTGCCCCGCCCGCAAACCAGCGGCAAACAATGCTCATCCATTCCACTTTGGCGTCCTATGCGGTTGTGTTTCGCAGCAAAACAAGCGTGGTCAGGACTTGGGATGATAGCGGCGGTAGATCACGCATGCCACTCCGGCGATGGCGGTGAATCCGGCGGGAAAGAAGAGCGCGGCGTAGCTCACATGCCGAAACGCCCGCGCACCCGCGATTCCGCCGAGTAAAAACCCGGAAATGACCAGAACACACAGCTTGAGGCGTTTGGGATCCACCGGCAATCCGCGCAAGGTGTGCCCGAGAAAGATTCCCAAGTCCGTGAACATGCCGGAAAGATGGGTGGTGCGGATTACCGCGCCGCTGTAAGTGCTGACCATCGCGTTTTGCAGGCCGCACGCCCCGGCTGCGAGATATATGCCCAGATGTTGGCCTCGATCCAGCAGCGGAACCGCCAGGCAGAGGAGCAATGATTCCAGCAACAACGCCACGCCATAGCGGCGGCCCAACTGGAGTGCGCCATCCTCGGTGATAAAGCCGCTCAGGGTGCAGCCGGCGACAAACACGCCAATCACCGCCGTAAAATGCAGAATTCCCGCGATGTCTCCGGCGGCGACTGCCGCCCCGAGCAGGGAGGTGGTGCCGGTGAGGTGAGTGACCGCCTGATGATCGAAGCCGAGGAGGCCGATGACGTTGACGAAGCCCGCCGCAAACGCCAGCGCCCAGCCGCCCCACCAAACCCATTTTGGCAACCGCGAAATCATGCCCGCGCCCTAGTGTGCGGCCAAAACCGCCGCGCCACAAGCCCCGCGCCGGATCACCACCGGGTCCGTTGACGCGCCTGGCTTCAACCCCGGCGAGCGGCGCTGGCCAAGGCTCAAGGCCGACTGGCTCCAGAATTTCATTTCCCGTTCTCCTGACGAGCTTGCTCGCCGCCTTTGGCAGGGGACCCGCAAAGCTTCCTCCACGACCCCGCCAAAACCGCCTCCATCCGCTTTCTCCGGGAATGGTTTTTGAAAGCCGCTCCGTCTGGAAGGCAAAACGGTGAGGTGGGAAACCGCGTCGGCGGCTTGTGGCTCGTGCCCGCGCATGATCACAGCCCCGCCGCCAGCTTGATGAAATTCCGCTTCGGTTTGTGCGTGGCGCGGACGGTGGCCAGATAAGCGGCAAATTCATCGACCCGTTTCAAACGCGTCATCAAGTCCCGGATTTTGGCGAGAAGTTTCGCGGCTTCGGCGTAGCTGCCGTTGTTCTTCTGGTTGATGAGAGCGTCCACCTGCTTTTGATAGATTGGGATGACGTCGGCCGGGAATTGCTTTTCGCGCCGCCGGGCCAGTTCCATCCACAACCCGCCGTGGCAACCGCCAGCCTGCGCCTCGCGCCAGGCGGCCTCGACATCCTTTTCCCAAAGAAAGACCTCAACCAACAAGGAGTGGTCAGGCGGATGCGGATCCCAGCCCCAAGGCTGCCGCTTCTGCGTGAATTGTTTTTTTTCATCATCAATCCCCGCGCGGATCAATTCCAAAGCCTTGTCGCGCCACGCAGTCCATTGATTCAGACGGACCGCGTGCTGCTTGAGTGTCTGACAAGTTTCCAGCGACGGGCGCTCGGCGAAAATCTTCCAGATGATTTGCATGGCTTCATCATGGCGCTTGCGACGATGGTATTCATCGGCCAGGAATTCGCAGAGGCGGGAATCGGTCCGGTCGGGGAATGCTTTGACTCCGCGCTCAGCCCACTCCAATGCCTTGTCGGCCTGTTTGGCTTCACGGTAAATCTCCGCGATCTGAAGGAACGTGTAGGCGTTGGAAAGGTCACGCGCTTTGATGGCAACGAGCGCCTCGACGTCGCCGGACTGGCGGGCCAGCGTTTCCATGACGTGCTTGAGGCGATAGGTGCGACCGTATTCCTCCGGGTCTTTTTCGCCAGGCCGGGTTTGGGGCAAGCGTGACCACGCGGCCTCAGCGCGCCGACGATAGGCGGCCAGGCCACTTTTGCCAAGCAACTCGGAGTAAGTGCCCGCGGCGCCATGGAAGATGTCGAAGTGGGTCCGCATTTCCCAATCGAAGAGCCGTTCGGCAAGCGCTTCCGGATCGGGTTTCGCTTTCCGGCAGGCTTCGAGGTGCAATTCCTGAAGCTGCTGAAGAATCCCGCCCATGTAGCCATCCGAATCGTCCATGCTCGTGGTGGCCTGCTCGACTTTGCCCAGCGCATGCTCGGCCAATTCGATGACTTCAGCGGCGTGCCCCGACTTGAGCAGGTCGGCGATGGAATCCACGACCTGGTCTATGCCGCGCGAAAAATCACGGGCGGCGCGGTAATCCACGAATCCGCCGGTGCGGGTGGCGCGGTCCATCGCCTTGCGGATGGTGGCGACGCGTGCGCCCTGGCCGGCGGCTGTGGCGGCTTCCAAGAGTAACCGTTCACGAAGATGCGTGTCCAAGGCGGCTTGATCGAGAAGCATCTCCACGAGTTTGGCTTTGTCCTGTTGCGCGAGCCAGGCCCGCGCGTCATCAAGTGTGACGACAGGAGTGTCATTTGTTTCAGTCTTGAGCGTGGAAGATTCCCGGTGAGCGTCCGCGAGCCAGGCAAGACCGGCGGCGACACAATGTTTGCAGAAGGCGCCGTCCGCGCCCATCGGACAACTGCAATCGTAATCCAGCGCGCCATCACGAATCGAAAGTCTGACGCGGTAGTCTTCCGATCCCTGGACGGTAGCAGTCAGTTTGCCGCCGTGTTCGACGAGGCTGATGACTTGGCCGGATGCAAAGTAATCTTCACCCCGCTCAAAAAAACGCGCGCCTGCGAGTTGCCGCAACGCGTCGTGGGTCAGGACAGTTTTGAATGCGCTGGCTTTGGCCATGAAAATGAGGGCGCATTGTCGCAAGGAGATTGGCGTTCCCGCAAGCGAGCCCGGGATTTACCGGGCGAACCAGTTGCCGCCCCGGACAAAAAATCGCTTAACCGGCGCTTGGACACATGCTCAACACTTCGCAGCCAATTATCCGGCATGGACCAGAGCAAAAGCAAGGCGAGGATGTTCCCAATCCGAGCATGAGGAGACTCCTGCAACGCTGTCATGAGGGGCCAGTTCCGCCAGTTTCTCCAACGGTGATTTCCAAAATTACCCGGCTGGCCATCGGGGACAAAACGGTGCTGGTCAACGAAAGAGCGGTGAGCAACGAAAAGCAGAACAAGGCGGCGGCAACGGCGGGATTTCAGCCATCGATCATCGCGGCCTCGACCGAATAGACCGGCGGTAAATTGTCTGCCAAAACGTGCCAAGAGTCCCCCTCGTCCCGCGAACCGAAAATTTTCCCCGTGTTCGTGCCGAAATAAATTCCCGCCGGGCTGGCGGAGTCCACCGTCATGCCCTCGCGATAATTGCCGGCAAAGACGCGCTCCTGCGGGAGGCCGTTGGCCAGAGATTCCCAATGGTTCCCGCCGTCGCGGCTGCGAAACACCCGCAGCTTTCCCTCGGGCGGGCAGCGGAACTCCCCGCCTTGCAGCGGCAGCACATAAATGGTGCGCGGATCACGCGGGTGAATGCCGAGCGGGAATCCAAAATCCGACGGCAAGCCGGCGGTGATTTCCTCCCATTTCAAGCCGCCATCGGCGCTGCGATACACACCGCAATGGTTTTGCTGGAAGAGCAGCGACTCGGGCCCCGGGGCCATCAGGAGCTTGTGAACGCACTGGCCGTACTCGGGATATTTATTGGGCATGAACTCCGCGCGCGTGCCGCGATTGGCGGTGCTCCAAGTCGCCCCATTATCGTTTGAGCGGAACACCCCGACCGCCGAAATGCCAACGAACATGCGATTGGCGTCGTTGTGGTCCAGCACGATGGAGTGGAGGCAAAGCCCGCCGGCGCCGGGATGCCACTCCGAGCGCGTGGGATGGGAGCTGAGGCCAGTGACCTCGTTCCAGGTCTCGCCATTGTCCTCACTGCGGAACAGGGTGGCCGGGGCCACGCCCGCGTACAACACTCCCGGCTCGCCCGCGCGGCCCGGTTCAATGTGCCAGATGCGGTCGAGCTTGAGGTTGGAGCCTTCGGGAAATCCCGGGCTCTTTTTGGCGGACTGCCAGGTTTTTCCGTTGTCCGCGGACCACGAAATCTCCGAGCCGAACCAGGCGTCGTTTGAGGTCGCGAAAATCCGGCCGGTGCGCGGGTCGCGGGCCGCGTGGTTGATCTCCTTGCCGGGAAGAAACGGCCCCTCGCTTTGCCACTTCACACGGTCTTCGCTGCCAAGGAAAAAGAGCCCCTTTTTGGTCCCGACGAGCAAGAGAACGCGTTGCGCCATAGGTTGAATTCAGTTCAACCACAGCGTGCAACGCGTTCCGGCCACTGGCAAGCGATTCATTAAACAGGAGAACGCCGCTACTGTGCTCCCGGTTATGCAAATTCCATCCGCGTCACGCGGCGCCCTTTTGCCAGCGTTTCACGGCCTCGGCGACGCGGCGGCCGAGGCTTTCGCCGGTGAGCAGATCGGCCTGGTTGGGGGCCACGTCCGTGGGCTCCTGGCCGGCTTGTCCCATCGCGCCGCTGTAGCTGCTGAGGCGGTTGATGCCCTTGTCATTCATGGGTGTGTCCGGCAAGCCCGCCCAGATCATTCCCAACTGCATCGCCAAGGTGAAGAAGTAGTGCAGCGTGCTCAGCTTGTCGCCACTCGGCCCGCTGGAAACCGTGAAGCCGGCCGCGACCTTATCCAGCCATTTGCGGAGATACCAGCGCTCGCCCAAGGCATCCGCAAACGCCTTGAACTGCGCCGATGGTCCGCCCATATAGGTCGGGCTGCCGAAAATGATCGCGTCACTCGCGTCGAGTTGCGCGAGCACATCGCTGTTTTGATAACGCCCCTCCACGATGTCTTTGCCATTGATCGAAACCAAATTGACTTGCACGCCGGCCGCTGCGGAGGCGCCACGCGCCACAGCCTCGGCAAATTTCGCGGTGTGACCGAAGCCGGAATGATAAGCCACAGATACAGTTGTCATATTTTTTGGGGAGTTGGGGATTTAACAGAGTTAGTGAAAGGAGATTCACACCGAACGATTTGCACGGAGCGTTGGCCTCTTCTGGTAGGGACCTCGCGTCGCGAGATCCGTTATTATGTTGGAATGAGTGGATTAAAGGACGGCCTAGCGGGCCGTCCCTTTAAGAGTCAAGCCAGGTCAAACACCAAGACCTGCGCCTTGCCCGAGGAACTGAGTGCCAAAGCGGTTTCGTTGCTCACCGCCGCGCCGTCGCCCTCGGCCAGCTTTTGGCCGTTCAACGTGACCGAGCCTTCGGCCACCTGCACCCAAGCGTGACGACCCGAGCCGAGCGTGTGGGTCACGGTCTCGCCGCCATTGAATTTCGCCAGATGCAACTCAGCGTCCTGGTTGATCGTCACGGAACCGTCACGACCGGACTTCGACGCCACCAGCGTCAATTGCCCCGCCGGGG
>CAZMLP010000287.1:0-10470 GCA_964566745.1 uncultured Verrucomicrobiota bacterium
GAACTCCGGCAACTCGTCGAGAAAGAGCACGCCGTTGTGCGCCAGCGAGATCTCGCCGGGCGCGGGATTCATCCCTCCCCCCAGCAAACCAGCATCCGAGGCCGTGTGGTGAGGGCTTCGAAACGGCCGGCGCGTGACCAGCGCCTGGCCCGGTCGCAATTGGCCCACGATGCTGTGAATCTTGGTGGTCTCCAGCGACTCCTCAAGAGTCAGCGGCGGCAGGATTGTCGGAATGCGCTTGGAAAGCATGGATTTGCCGGTGCCCGGCGGGCCGATGAGCAAAATATTGTGACCGCCAGCAGCGGCGATTTCCAAGGCGCGCTTCACCGACTCCTGTCCCTTCACCTCCGAGAAATCGACCTCGTCCTCCAACGGCTGGTCAAAGATTTCCTTCACGTCAATTCGCGTGGGGGCCAGTTTCACCTCGCCTTCCAGGAAACCGACCGCCTCGCGCAAATTGCGAACCGGAATCACATTGAGACCGGCGACGACCGCCGCCTCAGGCGCGTTATCGGCCGGAACAAGGAGACCGGTCTTGCCGTCCTTCCGCGCTTGAATGGCAATGGAAAGGACCCCTTTGACCGGCCGGATTGCGCCGGTGAGCGCCAGTTCGCCGACCATCACGAAATTCTCCAGTTGGTCGGTCTCGAATTGCTCGCTGGCGGCCAGCATGCCCATCGCAATGGGCAGATCGAAGCTCGGCCCCTCCTTTTTCACATCCGCCGGGGCGAGGTTGATCGTTGTGCGCCCCATCGGGAACTTGAAGCCCGAATTGGTCAACGCAGTGCTGACTCGGTCACGCGATTCCTTCACCGCCGCGTCCGGCAGGCCCACAATCACGACTATCGTCTCGCCCCAGCCGGCATTTACCTCCACCTCAATGGGATACGCCTCGATGCCACTGAGCGCGGCGGAACAAACCTTGGCTAACATGCGCGCAGTGTAGCGAGAACCCCGGTTCGGAGTCCAACCGCGAAAACACCAGGTTCGCGAGATCGGTGTGACGGAAGTTGGCGGCGATCCCTGGGGCAAATTCGTTGTTTAATTCACAACAAATCACAACTTCACGTTCTGTGGGCGTTTGAATGCCCAGCCCTGATTCAAATTGACTGCCCCGGAGCCGCGTGGTTCACTGCGCTCACCAGACCATTCTCGATTTTGCCGTTACCCAAATACACGATATGATGCCCATTTTGAACGGTTCCTCACGGAAGCCGGTTTCGATTCCCCGGCAGCTCTTGGCGTTTACCCTCATCGAGTTGTTGGTGGTGATCGCCATCATTGCCATCTTGGCTGGCATGCTCCTCCCTGCGCTTTCCAAGGCAAAGGGCAAGGCGATTCAGACCAAATGCCAGAATAACGTGAAACAGATCGCTTTGGCGGTCCATCTGTATGAGACCGACTTTAACGACTATCTACCAGACCCAAATTGGAACTCGCCGTGGGTGCGAAAGGGCTGGCTTTACGATGCGTCTTCCGGCTCGGTTCCCGACATTTCACGGGGCGCATTAGCCACCAACAAGGCCGCCGCGTACTCGGGCGGCTTGCTCTACACATATATCAATACTTGGGAAATCTATACTTGCCCTCTCGACAAGACCAACACAGTGGCTTGGCGAAGCCGCGCGCAGAAGATGTCCAGTTATCTGATGAACGGGGCGATCTGCGGCTTTGGCACGGTCTCTGCCCAAGGGCAACCGGGATCCTACAAGGCTGGCGCGTTCACGGCGGATGCCATCATCTTTTGGCAGGCCAATGAGAAGAACGCTCCGGATTTCAACGATGGCTCTAGCGGTCCCAATGAAGGCATTACCAGCATCCATGCCCGAGGCACTTCGGTTGGTTGCGTGGACGGGCATACCGAGTTTATTAAGACCGGCCCCAAAGACATCTTCAGCCAGTTGGCGGCGCAGAACTACAAAAACCGGCTTTGGTGCAGTCCAGCCACGGCGAATGGACATTGAAACCCGCCTCTTGCCGTCATGAATCCATTCAAAGCAAAAATTGCCTTGCTCGCGACCGCCATTTTGGTTGCAGGCGGATGCAAGAAGAAAGCCGACCCGGTCAACGAAATGGAAAAAGCCGTGGCCGTGCTCTCGAAGCCGGTGCCCGCCGCCGAGGCTCCGGCAGCGCCCAGCGGCGCCGAGCCGCCCGCCAAAATGATGCAGGCCGCGTTGGCCGATTACAAGGCGGGGAAGTTCGATGACACGGTGGTCCAGTTCCAGCTCATGCGCAACATGAACAATCTCGGCGCGGAGCAGCGATGGATTATGCAGGACACCATCAATAACGTGATGCTGGACCTGTACGCGAAAGCAGAAAAGGGCGACGCCCAGGCTGCGGCGGCCATCGCCCGCTACGGGCAGATGCAGCACTAACGGTGGAGTGCGGCCACCGCTTGGATGGGGATTCAATTCCCATTGGCAGCGCTGTTTTTCGGAATCTTCCCTAATTCCATCCCCTCGTTCGCGGCGGGAATACGCTTGAGCAACTTCTGGCTTTGCCCTAAGCCATGAGGAAGCATCCTTGCCATGCGCCGCCTTCGCGAAATTTTCCACTGGGACACTGGCACAGCGCTCGGAATCTTTTTGACGACCGCGCTTGGGTTGGCGCTTCACTTGTTTCCCACCGCTTGGGAAGGCGTGCCTTTGGGTGAAGGCTTGGTTTACAAGAGTTACAATCTTCCTTTCGCGCCCCGTCCCACAATTGATGTTAGTCATGACCGGGCCATCTTGATCTTCATGGACGAGGACTCGCATGACACCCTGCACCAGCCCAAAAATGCCGCGTGGGATCGCGGCCTCCATGCGGATCTATTGGACCGGCTGAGAACTGATGGTGCGGCCGGGGCTGTCTTTGACATCGTTTTCAGCGACCCGGGACCGGATCCAGCCAAAGACGACCGGTTTGCCGCCGCCATAAAAGCCTTTGGCAAAGTAATCCTTGCGGTGGACCGGGAAACGACCACGCAAGCCGGTATCAGCTCCTTGATCGTCGTTCCTCCGATTGAAAAATTTTCGGACGTCGCGGCCGATGTCGGTTTTACCGAGCTGCGTCCGAATAACGACTTGATCGTGAGGCGGCATTTTCACGGGGGAAAGGACGACGTTGTAACCAGCATGTCCTGGGCGGCTGCCAAGATGGTGGGTGCGGCGGTTACAACCAATGAGGCCAATCGTCTCTCCGACTATTGGGTCAACTACTATGGGCCAGCCGGCAGCCTGCCCAGCATCAGCTATTATCGCGCCCTGTCTCCGGATTTGCCGCGCGGCTTTTTCAGCAACAAAGTGGCGTTCATCGGATCCAAACTCCTCACGCGATTCGCCGGTGACCGGAAGGACGAGTATCCAACCCCCTATCCGAAGACCGTCGAGTACAAAAACCCGTTCACCCCCGGGGCAGAAATCCAAGCGACGCTATTCCTTAACCTTGTCCGCGGTGACTGGATGGTCCGCTTGGAGAAGGGATTCGAAACATTGATTGTGGTGCTCTTCGGAATTGGGTTCGGCGGCGGTTTGATCCAAATCAAGCGGCCGATTTATACTTTTGCAGTCACTCTGGTGGTGACTTTGGGGGTTCTGCTTCTCATCTATTATCTGTTTGCCCGGCATCGCCTTTGGTGCGATTGGGTCATTCCTGTCGGAGTCCAAATTCCTTTCGCTTTGACTTGGTCCATTGCTTGGAACTCCATCAGCCTTTACGTCCAAAAACGCCTCATGGAGCAATCCATCGCGATGTATGTCTCGCCCAAGCGCGTGAAGCAAATTGTGAATAATCCCGAGATCTTGAAGCCGGGCGCGGAGAAGCAGGAGTTGAGCATCATGTTCAGCGACATCGCCAACTTCACCTCCATGACCGAGGGGATGGATTCCGACGAGTTGGCGCATCTGATGAACAGTTATTTCGAAAAAGCCGTCGGCGGCTGCATCCATCCGACGGACGGCACGGTGGTCAAGTTCATCGGCGACGCGATTTTCGCGATTTGGAACGCGCCCGAGCGCCAAGCCAACCATCAAGAGTTGGCCTGCCGGGGCGTGCTCTTGTTGCGGGACGAGGTCTCCGCCTTCTTCAGCTCCAAGGGCGGCACGAATGTCTGCACGCGCATCGGTTTGCATTGCGGCGTCGCGAACGTGGGCAACTTTGGCAGCTCCAGCCGCGTGGATTACACCGCGCTCGGCGAGAACATCAACCTCGCCTCCCGCATGGAGGGCCTGAACAAATACACCGGCACGGACATTCTCGTGACGGGGGACGTTCACAAACACGTCAGTGAAAAATTTGTTTTCCGACACGCCGGGCGTTTCAAGTTGAAAGGCTTCGAGAAGGCGGTCGAGGTGCATGAGTTGCTCGCCACGGTGGACAAGGCGGAGGAATCCCGCGCCTGGCGCGAGGCCTTCGCCGGGGCGCTCGATCTTTATCTGAAGCGCAATTTCCCCGCCGCCGAGGCCGCTTTCCAACAAGTCATAGAGATGCGGGGCGGAAAGGATGGCCCGTCCGCACTTTACCTCAAGCATTTGAAAGAACTGCGCGAGCATCCCCTGCCCGACGACTGGCAAGGCGAGATCGAATTGAAGGACAAGTGACGTCTCTCCCGCGGCGCCCATTGAAACCCGTTTATTCCGCGCTACTTTCACCTCCAAGGTGACGGGCCGGTTCCTCCCGCCGTCACGATGATGATTTCCCCCAGTCCAAGCCCGTTAACGACGCCCGCTGCCGAGCCAGCCGAGGCCGTGAAGAAACTGCTGCCGTGGCTGGTGGCGGTGGCGTTTTTCATGGAATCGCTCGACACGACGATTTTGAACACCGCTGTGCCCGCCATCGCCCAGGCGCTCGGCGTCGCGCCGCTCAGCATGAAGTCCGTCCTTTCGAGCTACACGCTGAGCCTGGCGGTGTTCATCCCGGTGAGCGGCTGGATGGCGGATCGCTTCGGCACCCGGCGCGTCTTTGCCTCGGCCATCGGCCTCTTCACGCTGGGATCGTTTCTCTGCGGTGTCTCGACCAACATTCACGCGCTGGTCGCCTGCCGGATCCTGCAAGGTTGCGGCGGCGCCATGATGCTGCCCGTGGGACGGCTCACGATGATCCGCACCTTCGCCAAGTCCGAGTTGATCCGCGCCATCACCTTTGTGGCAATCCCCGGCTTGATTGGGCCCATGCTGGGACCGTTCGCGGGCGGCCTCATTGTGGCTTATTTCCATTGGCGGGTGATTTTCTTCGTGAACATTCCAGTTGGCCTGCTTGGCCTCTACATGGTCTGGCGGCACTTGCCCGATTATCGCGAGGCCAAGTCCAAACCGCTCGACGCTGTGGGACTGGTCTTGTTCGGATGCGGCGTCGCGCTGCTCTCCTACGTGCTCGAGGTGTTTGGCGAGCACACACTCGACCGGCGGTCCGTGCTGGGATTGCTCGTGGTCGCCATCGTGTTGCTCGTCGGCTATGGAATTCGCGCGGCGCGCATTCCTTTCCCGTTGCTGCGACTCGCGTTGTTTCGCCGGCGGACGTTTCGCGTCTCCATGGGCGGCAGCTTTTTCACCCGGCTGGGAATTGGCGGAATCCCGTTCCTCTTTCCCCTGCTCTATCAAGTGGGGCTTGGGTTCACGCCGGTGCAGTCCGGCCTGATGATGATGCCCCAAGCCCTCGCGGCGCTGAGCCTCAAGGTGACGATGCCGCGCATCCTGCGAAAATTTGGCTACCGGCGCGTGCTCGTCTCCAACACGCTGATTCTCGGCCTGCAAATCATGCTGTTCGCCACCATTGGCGCCAGCACCCCGGTGTGGCTGGTGGTTTTGCAAGTGTTCGCCTACGGGTTCTTCACCTCCCTGCAATACACCAGCATGAACACCCTGGCGTACGCGGATGTGGACAACCGGGACAAAAGCAGCGCCAGCACGATCTCCAGCACGATGCAGCAAATGTCCGTCAGCTTCGCCGTCGCGATGGCGTCGCTGGTCACCGCCGTCTTTATCCCGGATCGTTTCCACGCCAGCCCGGCGGAAATGATCCGCGGCATTCACCAAGGTTTTCTGGTCCTGGGCGCGTGGACCATTCTGTCCACCATCGTTTTCTGCGAATTAAAGAGCGGCGATGGTGACAGCGTCAGTCGTGGTGAGGTCGAGGGCTGAGAAAGAAACTCCGCGTCACAGTTGCGGCGCGGAAAACGCCATCCCGTGCGCCTCGGCCACCGCCTTGCACGTCAGTTGCCCGCCCATCACGTTGATGCCGCCCGCCAGCGCCGGTTGCAAGCGGCATGCCTCGGCCAGGCCATGATCCGCCAACATTTCGATGTAACGATAGGTCACATTGGTGAGCGCCTGGGTGGCCGTGCGCGCATAGGCGGCCGGCATGTTGGCCACGCAATAATGCGTCACGCCTTCCTCAACGAACACCGGATCGTGATGCGTGGTGGGCCGCGACGTCTCGGCGCAACCGCCCTGGTCAATCGCGATGTCCACCAGCACGCTGCCTGGCCGCATCCGGCGCAGCATGTCGCGATGGATCAGCTTGGGAGCCTTCGCGCCCGGCACCAGCACGGCGCCAACCAGCAGATCGACGGTGGGCAGCAGATCCATCAAGTGCGCCTCGTTCGAGTAAAGCGTGTGCGCCGTGTGCAGCGTGATGTCGAGGAACCGCATTCGCTCCAAGTCCACCTCCAGGATGGTCACATCCGCGCCCAAACCGGTGGCCATACGCGCGGCATTGATCCCCGAGGAACCGCCGCCAAGCACCACCACGCGGCCCGGCAACACGCCCGGCACACCGCCCAGCAAGGTTCCGCTGCCGCCGAAATGTTTCGCGAGAAAATAGCCCCCCACGATAATCGACATGCGTCCCGCGATCTCGCTCATTGGTTCCAGCAACGGTAACCGGCGATTCACCTCGATCGTTTCATACGCCAGGCCGGTGACACCCGATTTTAGCAGTGATTCGGTCAGGGAACGGCTGGCTGCCAAATGCAAATAGGTGAAAAGTATCTGGCCGGGACGAAGGAGAGAATACTCGGCTGGTTGCGGTTCCTTCACTTTCACGATCAAGTCCGCCTGGCCGAAAACCGCCGCGTGTTCGGCCAGCAAGGTCGCGCCCGCGTGCTCGTAATCCGCGTCCGGGTAGCCCGATCCCGCGCCCGCGCCGCGCTCGACGATCACCCGGTGCCCCCGTTTCACCAGTTGGTAAGCCGCGGACGGCAGCAGGGCGACGCGATATTCCTGGTCCTTGATTTCCTTGGGAACTCCAATATTCATATGCGCAAAGAGGTTGCGTTCCGAAAGTAAGCTCCGTCGCGCCCGTCGTCCATCCGACAATGGTCTTTTGGCCGGTTTAGGCGGCTTAATTTGACTGAAATCGCCTTTGTCCCAGCAGTCTCGGGAGAATCCGTTTCACATCACCCGAAAGGAAAACGCGGCGGTCGAGTCGCCTCTCCCCGCCGAAACACGACCCCCGGGGAAAAAAAGAGAGGGCGGAGTTGCCTCCGCCCTCTCGTGCGCCCCGTTCAACACGGACCTCAACCATCCTCATCGCACAACCGCGCTGAAGGGGCGCAAAATTCAACCCGTTCTCACATCCTTCCCCGCCGCGAATGGCAGCGGATTAAACTCCTTGCCCGGCCTTTCCGTCATGGACAGGCCGGGCAAGGGCAGGCGTGAACTCCTTTTTGATAAACAATCGTCGAGTGTGACTTTCTCGGCTCGGCGAAAATCGGTTGCCGGGAGGCCCTTGCCCACCGGTGAGCGACAGCAAACTCCCCCGCGCACCGCTTGGCGAACTGGATGAGTTTTTTCATTGGCCCGAAAATTATTTTGACGCTCGGCAAATTACTCAAATGGCTTAAAGCGACTGGCGTGCCAACCTTTCATCAAAGGAAAAATTGTTGATTACCAATCAGTTACAAAAACACTGCGGTTCAAAAGAAGGCTGGTAAGGATAACTCCGAAACAGCCCGTGAATAATGGATTACCTGCTGGAAAAACCCTTGCCGCCCGTCAGAGCAAACCGGTGGCGACCACTTCGTGGATCGTGGCTGCCGGGGATTGGTGCAGGATCGCGCGCCAGCCGCGCTGTCGTCCGGCGGCGATATTCTCGGGACGGTCGTCTATGTAGAGCAATGCCTCCCCGGTGTGGCCCGCGATTCGCTCCACCACCTCGTAGATGCGCGAATCCGGCTTCATCGCCCGCTGCTCGTGGGAATAAACGTAACCGGCAAAATTCTGAAAAAACGGGAACGCGCGCTGGACGTGGGAGACCGCCAAGCCGTTGGTGTTCGAAAAGATGAAGGTTGGCACGCCGCGCGCGCGCAGTCGGTCGTTCAATTCCACCATCGGCGGGATGGGCGTGAAGATATCCCCGAAAATGCCCGCAAACTCGGCGAAATCCCCCTTGAAACCAGTGGCGCGTTGGACTTCGGAAAAAAACTCCTCGTTGGACAATTGACCAGTCTCAAAACGATGGAGAAGCGGTGATTGATCCATCGCCAGCCGGATTGCCTCCGGAGGTACGGTGGATTGGGCGGCGAAACGGCGGGCGGCCACTCCATAATCAAAATCCAACAGCACTTTTCCCAGATCAAAAACAACGGCGGCGGGGGCCATAAGAAAAATCCCGTAAAGATCAACGCAACTCGCGCCGGCCTTCAAGCGCCCGACCCAAAGTGATGTCGTCGGCGAATTCGAGGCCGCTGCCCGCCGGGAGGCCGTGGGCAATGCGGGTGACTTTCACGCCGCTGCTGGCCAACCGTTTGGCAAGGTAGTAGCTGGTCGCGTCCCCCTCGACATCCGTGCCCAAGGCAACAATCAATTCGTGGATTGGCTCGGTGCGCAAGCGTTGCTCCAGCTCCTCGATGCGCAAGTCCTCCGGCTCGACACCATTCAGCGGCGAGAGCTTGCCGCCCAGGGAATGATACTTCCCGCGAAACGTCCCGGATTTCTCGATGGTGATGATGTCCACGGCCCGCTCGACCACACAGACGATCGAGCCATCGCGGGTCGGGCTGGCGCAAATGGCGCATGGCTGGGTCTCCGTCAACGCGCCGCACCGCTCGCACGTTTGCACCTTCTCGCGGGCATTGACCAGCGCGGCGGCGAGCTGGCGCACACCGTCGGCGTCACTTTGAACCAAGTGCAATGCCAGGCGCTCGGCGGATCGAGGACCGATGCCGGGAAGGCGGCTCAAGGCCGCGACCAGGGCCGCGACCGGTTCAGGCAGATGCACCATTGGTGGCGCGGCGGCAGTTACATCAACCCGGGCAGGCTGATGCCGGACGTGACCTTGCCCATCTCCTCTTGCGAGATGTCCTTGGCGCTCTTGAGGGCGCTGTTGGCGGCGCTCACGATCATGTCCTCCAGCACTTGGGCGTCCGCGGGATTAAGCGCCTGGGGATCGATCTTGATGGAGGCGAGGGAGCCGTCGCACTTGGCGACGACTTTTACGGCGCCGCCGCCGCTGGTGGCCTCTACCGTGCGGCTCGCGAGCTCAGCCTGGACTTGCTCCATTTTTTGCTGAATCCGCGTCGCTTGCTTCATGAGTTTACCGATGCTGGACATAAATTTAAGTGAGTTGTCGGTTAATTGGTTTTGCTCTATCCGCGAACCTCAATGATCTGGCCTTTGAATATCTCAAGGGCCTGCTTGATCAGCGGGTCGTTCTTAAAATCATCCTTGTTCAACATCACCGGCGCCGCCTTGAGGGGCGCGGCAGCCGGGGCTTCCGGCTTCTTGGCCTTGGTATTGACGGCGAATGGCGGCGGCACGTCCACAGGCGCGGCAGGAATCGGCTCGGCATTCGAGGCCGTCTCGGGCGGAGCCCAATCCGCCGGGCGCGCCGCTTGCACGATTCGCACTTGGGCATTTGCGTGGCCAAGCTCTTGGAGCTTGGTTTGAAGCAAGGTCTTGGTCTTGGCGTTGTCCACCAAGCTGGCGTGCTCGGCGCCTGGAGGGAAGCCGATGGTCAGAATGTTACGGACAAAAGAAACCGGATGCGCCTCCAGCAAATAGGTTCGCGTGAAGCCGCTGGCTCGCCCGACCGCTTCCAGAAATGCACCCCACAATGCGACCAAATCCACCGCCCCCGCCTCTGCCGGGGATGCCACCGCGCCCCCCGCCAAAGCGGGTCCCGGCGCCACCGCGGAGGTTTCGGCCGGCGCTGTCGCAGAAACCGGCGGCAGTGTTGGAGCAACTGCTGGCGGAGCCGGTGGCGACGATGTGCCTTTGGCGGAAACCGACCGTCCCTCGCGCACTGCGGACGCAAGGGAAGATGTGGCGGGAGCGAGCGATGCCACCGGGGGCGCTGCAACCGGTCCCCCGCCCTCCTGGCGCATTTGGTTCAACTGCTTGAGCACCAAATCCAGTGGCACCGAGTTGCGGGCCTGAATCACCTTGAGCAAGGTGACCTCCAGGAAAATTCGTTTGGACGCCGCCTCGCGCAGCCGCCATTCGGCGTCGGTCAGCACTTCCATCACGCGCGTCAATGCCTCGGTCGCGA
>CAZMLP010000288.1:0-2003 GCA_964566745.1 uncultured Verrucomicrobiota bacterium
CCCGCCGGCGCGCCCGCTGCTTGCGCGGCGTCGGCAGGAGTCGCGGCGGGACGCTCCTGGGCCATCGTCCATACCGACCAAAGAAGGATCGACAAGAGGACCAGGACGTAGAAATGGCGGAAGACCTCAAACTTCGCTTTCATCGCGCGAGCACGTTACGTTCAACTTCCGCCGACGACAAGCGGAGTCCTTTCAAAGCCGCCGAAGGACCAGGCGCTTTTATGGAGCCGCCGGGCGAAGCGGAAACCACACCCCTTAAATTCGCTTTTCGTCCGCATCGATGTAATCGACAAACCTTTGGATGTCGTCACGATGCGCAAGGCCGCTTTGCGCCTTTCGTTGCTTGAGGCGCTCCTGTCCGGCGGCATCATCCTTGCGGGGATATTCCAGCATTGATTGGCGATGCGCCTCGCGGTCCGCCACGGTCTTTTTCACATTCCTGGCCACCCAGTCGCAAACCTCGCCGTCCGTTGTCGAGGCTTTCACCACGGCGATTAATTGATCGAGGCTCAAACCCGCCGCCGCCAGCCATTTGCCATCGAATCCCTTGCCAAAATTATCCTGGTAATCGGGGTGAAGTTTGCCCGCCAAGTGCAGGCGAATCTTGTCAATCAACCGGGGCAGGTGCACCCAGCCGGCCATCGTCTCGCGCGGACTGCGGGGATAAATGATCTCGCTCATGGGGAAATGATGCCGCCAGGAAACGCGGTGTCAATCATGCTCCCGTCAATCCGCGTTGACGCTGGCCAACGACCCTCCATGTTACCCGCATGAGCGAGCATGAGTTCGATGTGGCGGTGATCGGGGGCGGCAGCGGCGGATACGCGGCGGCACGCGTCGCGGCGGCGGCGGGTTTAAGAACCGTCGTGATCGAGGGCGGCGTCGAGATCGGTGGCCTTTGCATCCTCCGCGGCTGCATGCCGACGAAGGCGCTGCTCCACGCGGCCGAGGTCCTTCACCAGGCGCGTCGCGCGTCGGTGTGGGGCCTGCGCCCCGGCAAGATTGATTTCGACTACGCGGCGGTCATGACCCGCAAACGCGCGATGATTGATGAGTTTGCCGGCTATCGCCGCCAGCAACTGACCGACGGGCGCTTCACTTTCCTTCGCGCCAAAGCCAGCTTCATCGATTCACACACCCTCGCGCTCGACAACGGCCAAAAACTCGTCGCGAGGAGTTTCGTCATCAGCACGGGATCGATGTCGGCTGATCCGCCGCACCCTTTTCTCGCCGAGGCCGGCTACATCACCAGCGATGAAGCTCTGGCCTTGGAGCGTCCGCCAAAATCTTTGATCGTCCTGGGCGGCGGCGCGGTGGCGGTCGAGTTCGCGCAATTTTTCGCGCGATTCGACGTGAAAGTGTCGCTCGTGCAACGCGGCCCGCATGTGTTGCGCGATTTTGACCCGGACGCCGCGTCCGTGATCGAGGAAGTGTTCCGGCGCGAGGATATTGATCTCTACACGGTCACCAAAGCGCTGGGCGCGGGCAAAACCGCGACCGGGAAATACGTCGAGTTCGAGCAGGACGGCGCGGTCGTGCGGGTCGAGGCGGAGGAGATCTTGTTCGCCTTGGGCCGCCGCCCCAACACCGACGGCCTAAACCTCGCCGCGGCCGGGGTGAAGACGGACGATGGGCGCATAATCACTGACGCCCACATGCAAACCTCGGCGCCACATGTTTACGCGGCGGGTGATTGCGCCGGGCCGTTTGAAATCGTCCACATCGCCATCCAGCAAGGCGAGGTCGCCGCGCACAACCTCGCGCATCCAGCAACGCCGCGGAAAATGGATTACCGGCTCATCACAAGCGTCGTCTTCACTGACCCGCAAGTGGCCACAGTGGGACTCACCGAGCAAGAGGCCAAATTGCGCGGCGTGCCGGTGATCGCGGCGAGTTATCCATTCAACGATCATGGCAAATCGCTGATCATGGAGGCGAGAGACGGCTTCGTGAAATTGCTTGCCGATCCGCGCACCGGTGAAATTTTGGGCGGCGCGTGTGTC
>CAZMLP010000289.1:0-7052 GCA_964566745.1 uncultured Verrucomicrobiota bacterium
GTCACGCCAGTCTCGAAGTGGTGAGTTTCCGTTCAACGTCCTGCTCCATAGCGCTTTCCCCACTCCTTTTCCAGTCGAGTCATCCAGAACGGGTGCGGCTCGGCCAGCGGCGTTCCGAGTTCCTTCGGCGAAAGCGTCGCGGGGCCACGCGGAATCCTTTCAAAAAGCGCGCGGTCTGCCGGGGCCAATTTGTCCATCGCCAGAACGGTTTGGCTGCCAATTTCCCCCGGCTGCTGCTTTCGCGCTTGCGCCTCCGGGGAGAGGAGAAAATTGATCAGGACCATCGACGCCTCCTTCGCAGAGCTGTTGAACGGGATCGCCAGAAAGCTGGCGTTGCCGATCGTCCCGCCCTCGTAAATAAACGTTCGAATGGTCGCGGGAAGCTGGCCGTTCATGATCGCGGTGGACGCGGTCTCGATGCTGAAGGAGAGGGCCAGATCGGTCTCTCCGTCAGCGAGCAAACGTGTCTGCGCCGGGCCGTTCGCCGGGAACGCGCGGCCTTGCCGCCACATCACTGGATGAAGCGCGTCGAGATACTCCCACAGCGCCGCGGTAAGCCGGGTGAATTCCTCGTCAGACACCGGACCTCGGAACGCATCGCCATTGCCCGCGAGGCTAAGCAGCGTTTGCTTTAAAAATGTGGTGCCAAGAAAATCGGGCGGCTGCGGGTAAGTGAAGCGTCCGGGATGCGCCTTGGCCCAGGCAAGCAACGCGCGCGGATTTCGTGGCGGTTCCTTGATCCGCTCCGTGTCGTAGAGAAAAACAAATTGCGCCATGCTCCACGGCGCCTCAAGCCCCTCCACCGGGACGGTGAAATCCTTTAGCGTTGGCTTGCCGACCGTGTCCACTAATCGGAAATTCGGCAAATCCTGCGTGAACGGACCGTAGAGCAGACCGTTCTGCTTTAGCGCGGCGAAATTCTCGCCGTTGACCCAAATGACGTCCACCGAGCCTTTCTCCTTTCTCCCAGCGGCTTTCTCCGCCAGCACGCGAGTCACTGCCTCGCCCGTGTCCGTCAACCGCACATGCTTGAGCTCGACGCCGTAATCGTGGCGCATCGTTTGGCCCACCCACTGGATATAGGCGTTGACGAGGTCCTCTCCCCCCCAGGCATTCCAATACACGGTTTGCCCGCGCGCTTTGGCCACAATGGCCGCCCAATCCGCCCCGGCTTGCAACAACGCGGTGCAGCCAAGCACAACAACGGTGGCAACGAGGCGGGCAATGAATTTCGGACACGCTGCCTTCATCCAGCAGTCAAGTTTGCCCTCCGTTTCGCCAATCGACCGCGCCGCAACTCAGCCAGTTTGGGTCCAAGCACCTCCTCATGAAAGCGGTCGCAACCGATGCAAAGATTTTGATAGGCGTGACCCGTGACTGTTTTGGCGCGGGCGCGCTCGATGAAGCGCTCCGGCGACCAGCCGTCCTGTATGCCCATGCGCTCGGGATGTCCCATCGCAATCGCCTCGTACACCGGGTGTCCCACAAGGCTCTGCAAAATTCCCATCAACGGCTCCTCGACCAAGTTGCCGACCGGCAATTTGGTTTTCATGCAACACGGATAGACGTTGCCATTCGGCTCGACCGAGACCTCCGAGCCTGCCTGCCCCAAGTTCAAGAAATTCAGCCCGCCCGACCACGCGTTGCAAAAGTTGTCCGTGATTTTCGCCTTGGAGAGGCCGTTGGCCCAAGCCCGGCCGCGCGGCCAAATCTTGCCGATCCACGCGTCCGGCGTGGCGCCAAAGAAACTGAAAACCGGTCCGGCCTCCTCGTGCCATTTGCGCTCGCCCGCGCGCAGACCAGAGCGGTGCATCCCGGCGCCCTCAAACATCGCGGTCAGCTTGGCCGTCAACTCGGCCCGGCGGGCCTCGGTGAAGCCCTCGTGAAAGTCGTCCATTCCGGAGACCGAGATCATCCACACGCCGCGCGCCAGCAATTCCTCGACTATTTTCGGCGTCACCAAATCGCCGGTCGTTTGCACCGCAATCTTGACGCCGCCCACCGGCTGGTACTTTTGGACGATCTGCTCAATCGCCGGATAGAGGACGGGCTCGCGAATTTGCGGCAGCAGCACCTCGCCACCCGCGAGAATGATGCGTCCGATTTTCTCCGGCACGGCGCCGTCCGGCTGCGTGTCCTCCGGCACCCGGTAACGCATGTGGTCGGGAAAATGGTCGATGATCCGCCGGAAATTCTCGCGCGACTCGCCGGTCACCTCCGCAAGTTCCGCGCCGTGATAAGGATGAAACCGGTCCTCGTAGCAATGCGCACACTGACGATGGCACAGCCAGGTGATGACGTAATAAATGGATTCCATCATGAGTGTCGGAGAATTTGACCGGATTCGCGGTCCAACGACGCGCGCGCCATGGCGCGCATGTGATATTCCACACCGCCTCGATTGGTTGATTCCGCTCGTTTCACGGCGTCAAGTGGCCGCTCGTTTTCCGCAAACGGCCCGGTACAAGGCCTCGTATCGGGGCACAATTGCCTCGGCGGAGAAAAGCGTTTGGGCGCGCCGCCTCGCCGCCTCGCCCATTTTGAAGCGCAACGCCGGATCATGCATCACTTTTCGCACAGCCCCGGACAGCGAATCCGCGTCACCCGCCGCGGTCATAATGCCGGTCGCGCCGTCTTCAATCACCTCCGGGATGCCGCCCACCCGCGTCGCCACGCTCGGGCAGCCGAAGGTCATTGCCTCCAAAATGCCAAGGCAGAAGCTTTCCGTCTCCGACGCGAACAATCCCAAGTCCGCGACTTGAAGATAATCCTCAATGTCCTGGATTTTTTCGCGCACCAGCACCCGGCCCTCCAATCCGAGCTTCTTCACTTCGGACGCGAACGGCGAGAAATCGCCGCCCGCAAGAACAAGCAGCTTGAACGCCGTGCGCGGTTGAAGTCGCGCGACTGTTTCCAGGATCAAATCGAAGCGTTTTAACGGGCGCAGATTCGAGGAATGGAAAATCAGAAACTCGTCCCGCAAGCCAAGCTCCTCCCGCACCACCGCCGGCGTCCGCCGGGGCAATCGCGGCGCGTAGAAGTTATGGATAACCTCCATCGGGCCGGCAAAGCCGAGCACCCGTCTCGTTTCCTGGCGCAGGAACTCCGACACGGTGGTGACCGCGTCCGATCGCGTCAGGGCGTGGTGAATGGCCGGTCCGTACCCCGGATCTTTCCCGAGCAAGGTTGTGTCCGTGCCGTGCAACGTCGTGACCACGGCGGGCTGTTGTTCCGGGGGCAGCATGTCCCGCGCGAGAATCGCGGCGGTCGCGTGCGGGACCGCGTAGTGCACATGCAAGACGTCCAACTGATGGTCGCGCCCCACCTCGGCCATGCGGACCGAGAGCGGGAGCGTGTAGTCCGGGTATTTGAACAGCTCGTAGTCGTTGATCTTGACCGGATGAAAATGGAGTCCCGGCAATTTCGTGGACAAACGAAACGGTCGCTCGTAGCTGATGAAATGAACCTCGTGACCACGTCGCGCCAACTCCTCCCCCAGCGCCGAGGCCAGCACGCCGCTCCCGCCCACCTTGGGATAACAGGTGATGCCGATCTTGAGCGGACGGTCGGAAGTCATTTCAAAATCGCCGCGCGCCCCGGCTCACCGGCTCAAGCGATTCCAGCACGACCGGATCGTTCGGATACAATGCAATGGCATGGCTCAATCCGGCACGGGCCCCGAGTGACCGGGCCCGGAGCAGTTGCAACTCCACGTAGTCCCGGGTGCGAAGCTGCGAGCCGTGAGCGCGCATTGCGTCAGTCCATTTTTGGACAATCTCCGGCGAGGAGACGTCGATGATCAGCGGAGTGATGTCGCGCGGTTCCGCCTCGGGAGTCACCGCGTAATAAAATAATTGTCCGACGCCGTGCGGCGGCAATTCGCGCAACTCCGCAAGGCCGCCATAACGCGCCAGGCGCGCGGCGTCACGCACCATTCGTCCGAGCCGCGCGTGGTCGGGATGCTGGTTCTCCACCAAACTGGGCGCGAGCACGATCCCCGGTTTGATTTTGCGGATCATCGCCGCGAGCTTGAGCGTGTGGGTGGTTTTGATTTCGAGCCGCGCATCACCATCCAGTTCAAGAAACGCGAGTGCTACGCCTGATATGCGCGCGGCATTTTCCGCCTCCACCGTTCGCTCTTCTGGCGTGCCGTTGGTGCCCGCCTCGCCCCGGGAGCAGACGACAAAATGCACCGGCCGCCCCGCGGTTGCCTCGAGCGCGACAATCCCGCCACAGCCGAATTCAATGTCATCGGGATGCGCGCCAAACGCCAGCAAAGGCGCGAATTCAGCCGGGGATTTCGACATAAGCCTCGTCGGATCGGTCAATGGGTTCGCGCGGGACAAACGTGATTTCCGGCGCCTCTTCTTGCTTTAGGTACGCCTGCTCGCCCGCGCCCGCGATGTAATGGGTGCACTGCAAAACGGATTGCATCCAGCGCAAGCGAGTGTCACGCGCGGGGGTAATTTGCGCTTTGGTGAATGGAACGAGCGGCAAGTCGATAAACGAGCTGCCCCCCTCGTGGAGTTGCAACCGGTCCGGGAGGAGGCGGGCGCGGACGATTTCGCCCTCGTGAGAAACGTCCACAAAACAGTCCGTGATGTCGCAAGCCGCGGCCCGAAAGGCGGGATCGCCGGAACGGACCACGCGAACATTTTCCAGCAGTCCCATGAGGCGATACATCTCCAGGCAAAAATCCGCGACGGTTTCAGCGCACGCCTGTTTGAAGAGCGCGATCAATCGCCCGTCCACATAGTTGGGCAACTGCAACGCCGTCTTGGCCTGCCAGTCCGGGGCGATTTTCTTCAAAAACAGTGGCGAGAACTTTCGCTGCGTTTTGTTTTCCACCGCGAAGTTCAGATGCGCCACCTCGTTGGTCTTGCGATGCCGCAGAATCGTCCGTGTCTCGCGCGGATCGTGGTCACTGTCATGGTAGAAAAAGACGATTTCACCGCCAATTTCCGCCTGGAGCCGGCGGGCGGTTTGAAATTTGGCATACAGGAAACGTCGCGGGAAAAACCCGCACGGTTGCTGGCCGAAGGCGATGACCGGCTGCAAGCTCATGCGGGGGTTGCCCTTCCTGACGACCCGCTGGAGCCAAACGCGGCTTGAAGAATCATGCTCAGCACCACGCACGCGGCGCAGCCAATGACGTTATACCACAAGTAGCCAATGTTTTGCGTGAAATACATCACGATCACGAGCGTCTGCGCCATCAAGGCGGCGACAAACACCGCCGTGCCGCCCACTCGCTTCAAGAAAAACGCGACCAGAAAGATTCCCAGCAACACGCCGTAGAAAATCGAGGCGATTATGTTCAGGGCCTCGATCAAATTTTCCGCGAAACTCGCGAATAGCGCAAAGCCCATCGCGAAGAGCCCCCAGAAAGCCGTAAACCATTTCGCGGCACGAACATTCCGCGCCTCGTCGTGCGCCGCCAGTGGCCGGAAGTGACGCCAAAGGTCAATGGTGGTCGTCGCGCCCAGCGCGTTTAACTCCCCTGCCTTCGAGCAGAGCGTCGAGGCAAACATCACCGCCAGCAACAGGCCGATGGCGCCGTGGGGCAATTGGGACAAAATAAATGTGATAAAAATGTAGTCCGAGTCCTTTATTTTCGCGCGCGGATCGGCCGCGAGCAGGGCGTCCTTGGCCTCCTTCCGCGCGCTATCCTCCGCTTGCTGCGCGGTTCGCATTTCCGTCCTTGCCTTCGCCAGCGCCGGGGCGTCCCCGCTGTTTCGCAACGCCAGCCAGGCCGAGACCTTCTCCGCTTTGGCAGCATGCAGCGCCGCGTGCCTCGCCTCAATGGCCTGAAACTTGGCGGCATCCGCTCCATTTGCATGGCGCCGCCATTCCGCGCGATTGAAAAAGACCGGCGTGTCCGGTTGCAATTGAAAATAGACGAAAAGCAACGCGCCAATCACCACGATGAAAAATTGCATCGGAATTTTCAGCACGGCGTTGAACATCAGGCCAAGCCGGCCCTCGCGCAATCCCGCCCCGCCGATGTAACGCTGCACCTGCGATTGGTCCGTTCCAAAATACGACAACGAAAGAAACAGTCCGCCAAACAACCCGCTCCAAAAGGTGTAGCGCTTGTTCGGGTCCATCGAAAAATCAACCGCTTGCAATTTCCCCATCGCGCCCGCCACGGCCATTGACCCGGACGGAAGTTTGGAAAGCAAAATTCCAAACGCGGTGAGCATCCCGCCAAAGATAACCGCCATTTGCCATTTTTGCGTCAGGCTGACCGCCGCGCTGCCGCCGGTGACGGTGTAGATAATTACCACCAAGCCGGTGAAAATAATGGTCAGGTCAAGATGCCAGCCCAGGACGCTGGAAAGAATGATTGCCGGGGCGTACACCGTCACCCCGCTCTGCACACCGCGCTGCAACAGAAACAAACCCGCGCCGAGCAACCGCGTTTTTGCGTCGAAGCGTTTGCCGAGAAATTCGTAAGCGGTGTAAACATCGAGCTTGCGATAGATCGGCAGGAAGACCACACAAATGATGATCAATGCCAGCGGCAGCCCGAAATAGTTTTGCACGAACGCGATGCCGCTGTCATAGGCCTGGCCCGGAAGTGAAAGGTAAGTGATCGTGCTCGCCTGGGTGGCCATCACCGAGAGGCCGATCGTCACCCAGCCGGTGTTGCGATTGCCCTTGAGATAATCATCCAGGTGGTTGGTGTGACGCGTGCGCCAGGTGCCATACGCGGCAATGCCCAGCATGGTGCCAAGCAGCACGACCCAATCCAGCAGGTTCATGCGAAGGCCCGCGTGAACAGGGCGAGCAGAACAACCACCACGACGAAAAAGCCAAAAACGAAAAGATAGACACCGCGCCAGGTTTGAAAGCCCGGCAGGTCCGGCGGCTCCTCGTCCGGCAGGCGGTTAGGCGGCGTGGACGAGCTCATTTGCCGAGCGAAACAAGGTTCGCAAACAGCCGGTAAGCCCCCGGCACCCCGGCGGGAAGCTGGCGAAAAAACGCGACGCCCGTATAGACGTAATAACCCTTGCCGTGCTTCGCCACCAAGATGCCTCCTTGCAACGGCT
>CAZMLP010000290.1:0-4772 GCA_964566745.1 uncultured Verrucomicrobiota bacterium
ATGTACTGATCCACCAGCCGCATGATGGGCAGCCTGGTTTTCTCGGCGGCGAGGATCAATTCGCGCACCCGGCCCAAGGTTGTGTCCTGGCCGGCGCGGCTCACCTTCACCTCCAGCACGCCCGTCAAATTTTGCGTGCCGGCAAAAACCTCGTCGCCGGACTTTTTGTCCACGGGCAACGACTCACCGGTGATGTTGGCCTGATTGAAGGACCCCTGCCCCTTCATAATCACACCGTCCGCCGCGACGTTGTCGCCGGGGCGGATGCGGATGATGTCGCCAATCGCGAGATCCTGCACCGCCACCTCCTCCTCGTCCCCGCCGCCCTTCACGCGACGAGCCTTGGTCGGAGTCAGTTTGATCAGCGACTCGATGGACGCGCGCGCGCCCTCGGCGGTGCGGGTCTCAATGATCTCCCCGATCAGCATGAAAAACGCGACCGCTCCCGCCTCCTGATATTTGCCCGAGGCAAAGGACGCGAGGACCGCGATGGCGACCAGCTCGTTGGTGCTCAGCACGCCGCGCGTCAAATCCTTGATCGCCAGCCAGACAATCGGGTAGCCGAGCAGAATGGCGCCGATCATCGCGCTGGTTCCCGCGACCAGCGAGCCTTGCTCAAAAAACCATTGAACGATGAACGAGTTCAGCAGGAAGACGAGACCGACAACGGTTTGCTTCAACCGCGCCGGGGTGTGGTCATGGTCATGCCCGCAACTCGGGCAATCCGCGTCGTGCTTGTGATCGTGATCATGATGATGGTGGTCATGATCGTGATGGTGATGATGATCCGGCTGTTCGCGGCTGAGAAGAGAGGTCACTTGCATGGCAACAAGCGGTAAAGTTGGTCAAAAAGGTGTCGCCGCGCGTTCATGGCCGGGATTCCTGGACGGTTTTCCTCGGTTCGCGGCTGATCATCAACCTGATCTGAGCCGGGTTCACCGGGAGGATTTGTTTTTCCACCGCGTTGGTGAACACGCGGGTTCGCGCCTCGGCCAAAAGCCGTTCTTTGAACAGACGGGGATTTGACCGGAAATAGGGAAGCTGGTCCTTGAAATATTTTGCCTCCGCCGAGGCCACTTGGACCACCTGATTGCTGGCAGTCCGCGCGTTTTCGACAATGACCACGCGATCGCCCGCGGCCCGGTTGGTGGCGCCGCTGGCATACCCCTCGGCCTCGCGCACCTTGGTGTCCGCCTCCTGCTGGGCGGTGAGCACTTCCTCAAACTTTCCCACGACATCGCCCGGCGCGCTGGTGCGGACATCCATCGTCTCGATTTGGATCCCGAGTTTCAACTCATCCACCGCCCGGCTGATTCGCTCCTTCACCCTTTCCTGGAAGCGCGCCTTGTCATTGTAAAGCGCGCCGTCCGCCGTGGACTGCGCGGAGGCGTAATACATCGCGTTGTCCATCACATGCAGCAGCAGGTTGGTGGCGCCGGTGAACCGGAACGCGTAGCTTAACGGGTCGGTGATCCGATACTTCAACTCGGTGCGGACATGGATGATGTTGCCGTCGCCGGAAATCGTGTAGCCGTCCACGCCGGGAGAGAGAAATCCCTTCGCCTCCGGTTTCTCATTGCGCGCCAGCATTTCGGCCGTTTCCGGATACCAACCGTTGGTTGCCACGATGGTATGGCTTTGGCCCACCGGGATGATGACCTTTTCCTCGACTGGATAGGGCCAGGCCCAATGCCAGCCGGGCTTCAGCAACTGCTCGGCGCCGGTCCCCACCGGCCGGCCAAACCGCAACTTCACCGCCACCTGGTTCGGCTCGACAGTGAACATGCCGGACATGAAAAACACGATCACCAGCACCGCCATCAGGAAGCGAAGAATCTTGAAACTGCTGCCCAGCGCGTCGGCGAGCGCCTGCGTGCCGGCGTCGTCCAGGCTGGGCGGCTCCACCGGCGCGCCCGCCGGGGACGGCGTGACGGGCTCTACTGGCTTTGGGTCGTTGGGCGTGCTCATCGAACAGTTTACTTGGTTGGCTCGGCCTGGCCGGCCCCGCTCCGTAACAAATTAAACGGCGGCGCGTTCGGGTCAACTATCAGCGTGGTTTTTTCCCGGGTCGCGGCCTCCAGCGCCGTCAAGCTCTTCAGGAAAATGTAGAGATTCGGCTCCTCGTTGAAGACCGAGTAATACTGGGCGGCCTCCCGCTCGGCGTCACCCTTGATCTTGGTAGCCTCCGCCTGCGCCACCGTCAGCATGCGGTTGGTCTCGTTATTGGCGTCCGCGCGAATTATGCTCGCGCGCATGTCACCCTGGCTGCGGAACTCCTGGATTTTGGTCTGGCGCTCCTGCTTCATGCGGTTGAAGACCGCCGTGGTGATGCTTTCCGGCAGTTGCAATTGCTTGATGCCGAGCAACTCGATCTTCATGCCGTAATTTTTTTCCGCCCGGTCCTTGATGTCCGCCAGCATCTCCTGCTCGATCTGGTCGAACTTCACCGCCGCCGCGTTGGTGGAGACCAGGTCGCTGAACGGATGCCGCGCGATCACGCCGTTTTTCACGTTGCGAACGAGCGGATCAAGCGTCGCCTCCGCGCGCGAAATATCGCCGTTCAGAGTCTCGAGAAACACCCGCGGATCCGCGATGCGCCAGCCGACATACACCGAGACCATCAGGTTCAAAGCGTCCGAGGTGGTGGTTTGCTCGAGCTTCTTCTCGTACACCTCGATGCGGTTGTCGAACTTGTAAACTTTTTGGATGGGCCACGGCAGGCGCCAATAGAGGTCCGGCTCGGTGATGCTGCGCGCGAACCGGCCCCAGGTGGTCACCACCGCCACCTCAGTGCTGCGCACCTGGAAGGCGAACAGCATAAAGGCGAAGATCACCAGGAGCAAACCGGCGGTGATCAGGGTCAAGGGATTGTACTTCTTCATGGCTAGGTCAAAAAATCATTTCTTCAACGAGGGGAGCGGCACGTCCAGCATGTCCTGCGAAAGCTTGTCCTCGAGGTTGAGTTGAATGACGTCCGTCTTGTTGGTGGTCACGAGCACGTACTTGCGGGCGGTCGCGACGGACCTGCCAACCGTGTCGAGAAAAGCGCGGTTCGTGTAAACCTCGGGCGAGTGCTTGAACGCCGCGAGCTGGTTGGTGAACAGGATCGCCTCCGCCGCGACAGTCGCGTTTTTGTTGAGCCGCTCCGCCTCGGCCTTGGTGAGGATGTTGGTCGCCTCGGCGCGCGCCAGCGGCACCATGGTGTTCCTGTAGGCAACCGCCGCGAGGATGTTCGTCTCCCGCTCCTGCATGGCGCCAATCACCGCCTCAAACTCCTTCGCGACCTTTACCGGCGGATGAATGTCCTGCAAACCGACGAAAACCACGTTCGCGCCCAATTGTTCCTGGTTGGCGCGCGCCTGAATCCGCTCGCGCAGGGTGTTGGCGGCGTCCAGGCGGCCGGTGCCCATCAAGCTGTTCAGGTCCACATTGATCATGTAGCGGACCAGTTCGCGGGAAGCGATGCTCTCCAGCAATTCCGGAGCCTCGGCGTGGTGGTAGGCCCAGGCGACGAGGTTGGTAATCTGGTATTGGACCGGAATGCTGACCGTCAGCAAGTTTACCGGCACGGCCTGATCGGCGCCGGTCCGGCCAATCGAATCCGCCGAGGAGGGCGCCGCCGCCACAATGAGATTGTATTCCTCCTTGTTGTGCGCGCGGGTCCAAACGAGCACGCGCTCTTTCTCCATTTCCGGATCAGGCACCACGCCGATGACAAAACTTTGAACTTCCCGTGTCGAGTAGCGATATATCTGGTCCATTGGCCATGGAAACTTCCAGTGGAACCCGGGGTCCAGCACCTTGCCGCCGTCCACGGGTTTGCCAAATCGCTCCAGCAGGGCCTGCTCTTGCGGCTCAATGATGACAAATGCAGTCGAGACCCAAAGCGCGAGTAGTTGGAACAATATCACCCAAGCCAAGGCGCGCTCCAAAAAACGATAGAACCACGTCTCGGAAACCTTGAAACCGAATTGATAATCCAACGCCTGCGCGGCGGTGGTGAACAATCCTTCCGGCTGTCCAAGGAGACCGGTCAGGCGGCTGTCATACAATAGCCGCGCGGCCTGGCCCCGGACCCGCGGCCGATAAATCTCGAAAATCAGGCTAATGAGAGTTTCCACCCCCACGACGCCGATCACGACCACCACCACCCGGGCGGCATACAGGTCAAATTTTGGGAAGCCCAACTCGGTCGCCGCGATGGAAACCGCCGTGAGAAAATTCAGATAAGCCGCGAGGAGCAAATAGCTCGCGCCCGGACGCAACAACCGGGCTCCGCCGAGCCGGGTCAGGCCAGCCGAGTATTTGCCGAGCAGATAAAGAATCAACGCGGCGATGCCATAGAGCGCCATCGCCAGTTTGCCCTGGGTCAGCGCCACGGGGGTGGCCTTCGCCAAGTCGCTCCACAACCAATAAACAGCCGTGATTTGAAGACCGAGCAACAGGGCCGTGAACAGCGGGGCCAGCCACTTCTCAAATTGCTCGCGGGAGCGGCGGGCGGGAAGGATGTCCGCCTCGTTCGCGGAGAAGAGCGCGGCCTGGTTCGGGGTCTTGTTAAGCTCGTCGTATTCCAGCTTTTCCAGCCGCTCGGATTCCTCGAGCCGCATCTGGAAATAGCTGACGGCGGCGACCAAAACGCCCAACAGATAGAAAACCAGTGTCGCTTGCGCGACCCAAGAATGCGTCAGGCGCGCCAAAAACACAGCCGCGAGCACCGCGACCAGCAACGCGACGAAATTGATTAACCCGTTCTTGTTTATGTTCTTGTCCAT
>CAZMLP010000291.1:0-5067 GCA_964566745.1 uncultured Verrucomicrobiota bacterium
TGGAGAAGCCGCTCTCGGCGGACGGCTTTGCCTCGCGCAAACTGCTCAAGCTGGCCGACGAGGCCTCGGCCCAGAATTTGAAAGTGGGCGTCGGCCTGATGTCCCGCCACAGCCGCGCGTTGCAGGAGCTGCAAAAGCGCATCCAGGATGGCGAGATCGGCGACATCCAGTTGCTGCGCGGTTACCGCATGCACGGGCCGGTCGGCTCGGCCTACTCCACAAAGTGGACCGGCCAGCCGAGCAGCGAGCTGCTCTGGCAGATCAAACGCTTCCACAGCTTCCTGTGGGCCAGCGGCGGCTGCTTTAGCGACTTCTACATCCACCACGTCGATCATTGCTGCTGGATGAAAAACGACTGGCCGGTCAAGGCCCAGGCCATCGGCGGCAAGCATTTCAAGACCACGGGTGACGGCATTCCCTACGTGGACCAGAACTTCGACACCTACAGCGTCGAGTACACCTTCAAGGACGGCACCAAGTTCTACATGGACGGGCGCTGCATGACGGGCGCCAACGCCATTTACATGAGCGCGGCGCTCGGCACGAAAGGCAACGCGATCATCTCGGCGAACGGCGATTGCGGCCTGCCCTCGAGCACTTACAAAGGCACCAGCCCGGACAAGGCGAACTTGATCTGGACCTCGAAGGTGCCCTCGGAAGAGCGCGATCCTTACACCAACGAGTGGAACGACTTGATCAATGCCATCCGCAACAACCTCCCTTACAACGAGGTGCCCCGCGGCGTGCAGGCCAGCCTGGTGACGTCGATGGGCCGCATGGCGGCGCACACCGGCCAGGAGATCACCTACGACCAAATGCTCAACCACGACCACGCCTACGCGCCGGACGCGGACAAGTTCACCAACGACTCAGAGCCGCCCGTCAAGCACGACGCCAACGGCTTCTATCCGATCCCGGAGCCGGGCGTGAAAAAGAACCGCGAGTACTGAGCGGTCCGGCCAAGCGAGACCTGTTTTCCAATAACCACCCCGTGGCGGAGTCGCTGCGGGGTGGTTATTTTTTGCTCTGCATCCAAACCCGGCTGGCGCTACTCTGGCGGCGTGGAAATTCACACCGTCGAGGATTTGGCGCGAGTGTTGCAGGCGTGCATTGCGCCGGTGGCGATGATTTCCGGCGTCGGCCTTCTGATCCTGTCCCAAACCAACCGTTTCAGCCGGGTTACTGACCGCTTGCGCGAACTGGCGCAAAGGAGCCGGGCCAGCCAGGCGACAGACGCGCTGACAAATCAGCAAATCACGATTTTCCACCGGCGCGCCCGTATTTTGCGCGGGGCCATCGGCGCGGCTGTGGGTTGCGCGTTTCTGGCGAGCCTCGAGGTGCTGGCCTTGTTCGCGGTCGCGGTTCTCGGCGCGCCCGTCCACTCGCTGGTCCTCCTCCTTTTTGCGTTGAGCCTGGTGAGTTTGATTCTCTCTCTCGCCCTGTTTCTAGTGGACATGAGCCTCTCGTTGCAGGCAATCCAGGCGGAATTGGAGCAACCGTGAGCATCGCTCGCCGGGTTTCGGTCCGCGGCGGCGGCGGCGGCGCGGGCGTCATCCATTTCGCGCCGCGAGGTCCGGCGGGAATCGAGGCTTTTGCGAGAGTACCCAGGCGGCGGGGCGCTCGCACCCTCCATCACGGGGCTATGCTTTTCCTGGAAGTCCTTTAGCGCGACAGGCGCTCGGGCATTTCGGCCACCACGTAGCACATGGCCGCGAGCGCGGCGGCGCATTGCGAAAGGTCTTTCGCGTCCACCTTGTCCGCCGTGTCGGCGGCGGTATGGTGGTACCAAAAATATCGCGAGTCCTCCACCTTCAGGTCCAGCATCGGCACTCCCTCGTTCTGCAAATAACCGGCGTCGGCCGCGAACGCGCCCTTGGTGACTTGCAATGGGCCCAGCGCGCCGCAAAGCTGGGTGATCTGGCGAAGGGTGGCGAGCGCGGGCTCGGAACCGGCGAAGCCGAAACCCAAGGGACGAAACGTTCCCTCGTCCGCCTCGATCGCCATGACGTGGTTCGTGAGACTGGCACGATGGTCCGCCACATACGCCTTCGCGCCCCGCGTGCCGTTTTCCTCGTTCGTCCACAAAATCACGCGCACGGTCCGGCGGGGCCGCAGAGAAAGCCGGTGCATCAAACGGACCGCCTCCCAGGCGGCGACCGAGTTGCCACCGTCATCTTGGGCGCCTTGGCCGACATCCCAGGAATCAATATGGCCGCTGACGACGACCACTTCCTCCGGCTTTTCCCGCCCGACAATTTCGCCAATCACATTGCGGGAGAGGGAATCCGGCAGTGTGCGCGCCTCCATTTTGAGGCGGAGGGTGATGGACTCACCGCGCTCCTGAAAGCGTTGAAAACGCTCGGCGTCCTCCACCGTGATGGCGGCGGACGGAATCTTGGGCACAGCCGGGTTGTAACGCATGGCTCCCGTGTGCGGGAGACGAAGCGCGAGCGGCGTGACCGAGCGAACCAGGCACGCCACCGCCCCGGCGCGGGCGGCCTCGCTGGCCCCGTCCGCCCGGTAGGCGACGGTTTCCCCATACTGGGTGAAGGGTGCGTTGAAGACCACAATCCGGCCCTTCGCCTCGGCGGCGCGATCCTTTAGTTCCGCGAAGCTGCGCACCACCAGAACGCTGGCGGTGACGCCTTCCGGCGGGGTGCCGATACTACCTCCCAAACCCAGCAAGGGCAGCGTTTCGGCGCGCGGCTCGATGATTTCCAAAGATTCCGCGCCCCGCACCCAATGCGGCACCAAGGCCGGCTCGCCGTGGACATTTTCCAGGCCGTCAGCCTTCATCTGCGAGATGATCCAGTCGATGGCCAGCTCAAGATTCGTGCTGCCGGAGAAGCGAGGGCCGAACCGGTCGCACAGCTCGGCCAAACGGCGCTTCGCGGAGTCGGAGGCGATGGCGGCGTCGATCAAGCGGGTCACGGCGGGTTGATACACGGCCAACGCGGACCCTGAGGCAGGGATGTTTGCCTCATCCGCCGCGCAAGCCAGCGCGACGGCCAACAGGAGACCAGCGGCCAATCTTGGGGGAAGAAAGTGGGCGAGCGTAAGGGCTTTCATGACCAGCGGCCGGAAGAATGTGGGATAATTCATGGGGGCGCGAGCAACAAAAAAGGCGCGCTTTTGACAGCGCGCCCTCGTGAAGGCGAGTGAGATTGCGCCGGTTTCCCGGTTTGACTTCAGCTTTTCTTCGCTGTGTCCTCGGTCTTCCGCTCCGGCTTTTCCGTCTTGTAGGAGGCGTAGTACCGGTTTTGGTAATAGTAGTACGAGTAGTAGTAGGAGTCCTTGCCCTCAAAGTCGATGTCGTTGAGCACGACACCGGTGATCCGGACGCCGGCGTCCTGGATGCGTTGCACCGACTTGCGGGCGTGCTCCCGGCGAATTTTGTTGAACTTGGTCACGAACACCACGCCATCGGACATCGAGGCGATGACGAGCGGGTCGCTGACGGCGGACACCGGCGGGCAGTCCAGGATGACACGATCGTACCGGTTGCGCAGCTCGTTCAGGAACTGGCCCATGCGGCGGGAGCCAACCAGCTCGGAGGGGTTTTGCGGCACCGCGCCGCAGCAAATCACGTCCAAATTGGGCACCTCGGTGTCGTGAACCAGTTCCTCGATGCTTTGCGCCTTCTCCTGCAAATACGAGGAGAGACCGACGGGGCTTTGCAACTCGTACGCCTTGTGCACCGAGGGACGGCGCAAGTCCGCGTCCACCAGGCAGGTCTTGAGGCCGGTCTGGGCGATGACGATGGCCAGGTTCGAGGCCACCAGCGACTTGCCCTCGGAGGGAATGGTGCTGGTGACGGCGATGATTCGCTGCTTGTCCGCGCGCGGGGCGAGGGAAATCGCGGCGCGCACTGTGCGAAAGCCCTCGGCGGCATTGGACTGCGGCTGAGTGTGGGACTGCAAATCACGCTCGATGACACTGTTGGTTTTGATGTTCGGCACGTAACCGAGGAACGGCAGTCGAAGATACGCCTCCACATCGTCCTGGGTCTTGATCGAGTCGTCCAGATAGTTGACGAAGAACGCCAAGCCAACGCCGACCGCCAAGCCGCCGACCACCCCGAGAACCAGAGTGAGCAACTTGCGGGGTTTGACCGGCGAGGGTTTGACGAAAGCCGGCACTTCCACCCGGATGTTTTGCGTGGTGTCGTTTTGGGACAGCTGGGTCTCCTGGGCATTCTTGATCACCCAGGCATACATATCCTTGCTGCGCTCCAACTTGCGGTTCAACACCTCGTAGTTAATCCGCAGCTCGTTAAACTCGTCCAGTTTCTTCTGGCTCGTCTCCAGCCAGTTGGAGGCGACTTGGAATCTCGCCGTTGCCTGCGCGGACGCCAGATCAAGCGCGTTGACCTGCTCTTTGGCCGCAGCCTCGATTTGGCGTCGATAGTCCTCGATTTCCTTGGTCAATTGGTCGATGACCGGATATTTGGGACCATAGGTGCCTTGCAGGGCGAATAGTTTGGCCTCCCGATCGGTTAACTCCTTGCTCAAAGCGACCATCGCCGGCTGGTTCAACACTTGGGGAATTGCCCGCGGCCGGTCCCCCCTTTCTATGGCGGCATGCACTTCCCGGGCGACTTTGCCGTCCGTCAGGGCCGCGTTCAAACTGGTCTCGTAGTTCAACTGGGCGTTGCGAAACGACTGCACCACCGTGTTTTGATCCTCCGCCAAAGACGACATCTTGTGATCGAGGCGGTATTTCATCAGCTCCTGCTCGGCGGTTGTAACGTTGGTCGCCAACCGGCCGGACTCCTCCCTCAGGAACTCCAAAGCGCCGCTCAAACGGAGTTTCTTTTGATCGGCGTTGCGATGAATGAACTCGCTGGCGAGCGTGTCGGCGATCAACTGCGCCTTGTGCGGCTCGGGGTGCTCGACGAAAATATCCACCAAACGGCTGAGACGCACGGGACTGATCGTGATGGTGTTGATCACAGCCTGGATCGGGTCCGCCTTTTTCCGGTAAAATTCATCCTTGTCGAGATCCAGCATCTTCATCACCCGCTCGATCAGGCTGCGGCTGCGGAGATTCTGGAACTGGGTTTGCAGG
>CAZMLP010000292.1:0-2938 GCA_964566745.1 uncultured Verrucomicrobiota bacterium
AGTGGTTTTGACCGCGCTCGTTTGGTTGGAAATCCTTGCGCGCGAATTCGTTACTTGACTTGGGGCGGCGTTTTAGTTATTCGCTACCGCGCTTGCAGGCGGTGGCGCGAAGCGCGCACGGCATGTCGAAAATCACCGGTGGCGTGTTTTGCAATCACTGAGGCAGGCAATCAGAGCGACTCCGAGACCTCAAGCGGCATGTTGACTTTGTACCAACGGGCTGGCATCGCGGCGAGAGCCGGATGCGACCGGGACGCAAACCAAATTGCGAGCCGGGGCGCGGCCTTCTAAGGAGTTCCCCGACGCATGCTCTCCCTCGTCCAAGCTGTTCACCGCTTCGAGGAGCGCATCGTGGAGCCGGCCCGTGTCAACGCGGAGGATTTGCGCCGCTATCGCCTGATTTTTTCGTTCGCCAAGTTTGGCATCGTGCTCGGCTCGGCCTATTCGATTTATTATTTCCTGAGCGGTTTTCGCGTCGGCGGCATCATGGTGGGTCTCGCCGTGTTCTGGATGGCGCTCACCTGGCCGCTCCTGGCGATGAAATTCCCGCCCGTCGCCGCCGGGAACTATTTCGCGCTCTTGATCCTCGCGACCATCACAGCCGTGGCGCCGTCACAAGGCGGCATTCACAGCACGGCCATTCCATGGCTGGCGGCGCCGCCACTTGTGGCTTTGTTGATCGCCGGCCGCCGCAGCGCGACGGTCTGGTGTCTGTTGTCCGGAACGGTGGTGGCGACGTTTTTCGCCCTGGACTGGTCCGGAGTTCATTTTACGCCCGTCTTCCCGCCCTCCACGCGCCAGGGGCAATTGGTGACTGGCTACGGCGGTTTGGTTCTGTTCGCTTACATGATCGCCTATTTGATCGACCGGAACCGCACCCAAAGCCAGCGCGAGTTGGAGGCCAGTTTGGATCGTGTGGTTGCCCTGAATCACGAGTTGGTTCGTGACCAGCAGGAGCGGGCGGAGTATCTCGGAGTCATCCTCCACGATCTCAACAATCCCATGAGTGTGGTGACCGGATACGCGGGGTTGGCGGCGGAGGCGCCCGGGACGAAGCCAGACGACGCGCGCCGGGCCGCTGAGGTGTTGAACGGGGCGGTAAAACGGATTCAAGGCACGTTCCTCGAATTGCTTGATTTGAACCTGATCGAGACGCACACCGCGCCACTCCCGCGCGAGGCAGTGGACCTCGGGCAAATCTGCCGGGACGTGACGGACTTGTTCCGCGCCGAGTGCCGGCGCAAAAATATCCGGCTGGAATTGGCCCTGCCGGATGAGGAGGTCATTGTGACTGGGGAGTCGCGCGCCGCGCGTCGCGTGGTGGTGAATTTTGTGTACAAAGCGATCAAATATTCGCCATTCCACAGCACGGCATGGTTGCGTCTTGAGATGGACGGCGACATGGCGATGCTAACCGTGGAGGACGAGGGCGTGGGGATTCCGGACGCGGAGCGGGACCGCCTGTTCCGCAAATTCAGTTGCCTGAGTCCCCGACCCACCGGTGGCGAGCCTTCCCACGGCTTGGGATTGTTCATCATCAAACACTTTACCGAGGCAATGGGTGGCACGGTGAGTTGCGCGCCTTTTCGCGGGAAAGGGGCGCAATTTCTGTTGCGTCTGCCGCGGTTTCATGTCGTCCGTCCCGCCGTGCGGGCCATTAAGCCTGTTCCCTCGCTGCCGAGCCGGAATTAAAGGCGGAGCGGTGTCGCAATGCGCCCAAGCGGCCCGCTTTTTCCTTTCGCGAATTCCACTTTTCACCCGTCCAGTTTAGGCTAGCTTGGTGGCCATGACGTTGACGGAACAAATGACGCAACTGGGCCGCCAAGCCAGGGCCGCGTCGCGCGAACTGGCCCGGTTGACCACCGCACAGAAAAACTCCTGCCTGCTGGCGATGGCGGAGGCATTGGAGAAGAACGCCGCCGCGATCAAGGCCGCCAATGATCTCGACATGGAGGCGGGCGCCACCTCCGGCCTGACTTCCGCCATGCTCGACCGCCTGCGCCTCGACGACAAACGCCTCGCCGCGATGGCGCAAGGTTTGCGCGAGGTCGCCGCCTTGCCGGACCCGGTTGGCCGCGTGCTCGACGAGCGGGTCCGCCCAAATGGCCTGCGCCTTCGCAAGCTGGCCACGCCCATTGGCGTGATCGTCATTATTTATGAATCCCGCCCGAACGTGACGGCGGACGCCGCGAGCCTTTGCTTCAAGACCGGCAATGCCACGATTTTGCGCGGCGGTCGCGAGGCCATCCATTCCAATCAGATTATCGCGAAGACAATGGTCGGCGCGGCGCGCAAGCATTTGCCCCAATTTCCCGAGCACGCCATTCAGGTCGTGCCGACAACGGACCGCGAGGCGATCAAAGAACTGCTTTCGCTCACGCAATATGTGGACCTTTGCATGCCCCGCGGCGGGGAAGGATTGATTCGCGCCGTGACGGAATGCTCCAAAGTGCCAGTGATTAAACATTACAAAGGCGTTTGCCACACCTTTGTGGACCGTGACGCTGACCTCGCGATGGCGACTGAGATTGCGTGGAACGCCAAATGCCAGCGGCCTGCTGTTTGCAACGCGATGGAAACGCTGCTGGTGGACCGCCCCGTTGCGGGGGACTTTTTGCCCAAGATTGTGGAGCGTTACGCGACCAAGAACGTGGAACTGCGCGTCGATGACGAGACCGCCGCGTTGTTGCGCGGGCTGTTTCCCAATCCGTCATTTGTCGTGAAAGCGGCAACCGAGGCCGATTGGTCCACGGAGCACAGCAATTACATCCTGAACATCCGCATCGTGGACGGCATACAAGCGGCCATCGACCACATCAACCAATACGGCTCGGCCCATTCCGATTGTATTGTGACCCGCGACGAGGCGCGCGCGCAAAAGTTTCTGGCGGAGGTTGATTCCGCGACGGTTTATTGGAACGCCTCAACGCGTTTCACG
>CAZMLP010000293.1:0-3384 GCA_964566745.1 uncultured Verrucomicrobiota bacterium
GGGGGAGGATCCGGCCTCGAAGGTTTATGTGGGCATGAAGGAGCGTGCCTGTGCCCGCCTGGGGATCGCTTCAGTCACTCATATTCTTCCCGCTGCTGCCAGCGAGGCGGAATTGCTGGCCTTGATCGACCGTCTGAACACGGATTCCGCGGTTCACGGGATTCTGGTGCAAGCCCCGTTGCCCAAGCAGATCAATTCCGCAAAAATTTATGCCTCGGTTTTGCCGGGCAAGGACGTGGACGGATTTCATCCCGTGAATGTGGGCAAGCTCATGCTGGGGGATGATGGCGGGTTTTTGCCATGCACCCCGGCGGGCGTGCACGAGTTGCTGATCCGGTCAGGAACGCCGATTGACGGCGCGGAGGTGGTGGTTTTGGGACGTGGAAATATCGTTGGCAAACCGATGGCCGCCATTTTATTGCAAAAGGCAAAACACGCCAACGCAACGGTCACTGTGTGTCATTCAGGCACGCGGGATATTCAAGCCCATTGCCGACGGGCGGACATATTAATCGCGGCAATGGGAGTGACCCATTTTGTCAAAGCGGACATGGTGAAGCCAGGCGCGGTGGTGATTGATGTCGGTGTCAACCGAATATCTGATCCAACTGCGAAAGATGGCACAAAACTTGTTGGCGATGTGGACTTTCATGGGGTTCAACCCGTGGCGGGCAAGATTACGCCGAACCCGGGCGGAGTGGGGCCGATGACCATCGCCATGTTGATGAGGAACACAGCGCGGGCGGCGGAATTGGCCTTGCGAGGCCAGCAATGACCGGATGACCAGCTTTTTCGTGGTACTTACTTAACGCATGCAACCAACCCGAATTCTTCCTGACTTACAGTGCTCGCTCTTGTGCGAGGAGGTGCGCCAAGAAATTAACGGCAACTTTATATTGATTGGCATCATTGGCTTCGTCCGGGTGCCGCAAGTGCCGGTGACGGCGCATAAATTGTTCGTGTTCAACCGCTGGGCGGCGGGCATGGGATCCTTCGCGGAGAGCGTGAGGTTGGTGGCGCCGGACGGCACGACCGTGCTGCGTAAAAGCCAGGTGCGCTTCGCCTTGGAGGACGCCGCGCATCACACCACCAACGTGAGTGTGTTCGGCCAGGTCGAGTTCGCGACGGCCGGAGTCTATTTTGTGGAAGTGCTGGTGGATGATGTGATGAAACTGAGGTATCCGCTTCCGGTCATTGTGATCCCGCCGCAAGGAAACCCGGCCGCCGGAGCGGCAGCGCCCACCGAAAGCCGTTAAATCCGAACCGCCGCTTGCGCCTTCCCCGCCCGCACCATTGTGTTTTGCCGCTGCTCGCGGGCAGCGCCGCGCTGGCGCCTGGGGCGCTGGCCCTGGAGGCGAGGGATGTGCTGCAATTCAGCGCCGGCCCCCTCACTTTGCGTCCGCAATTTGGTGTGGCGGAATCGTTTGACAGCAATGTGTTTTTTCTCGCCCCGCCCAGGGAGGAGGCTGATTTTGTCTCGGTTTTTTCGCCGGGCTTGAAGGTCGGGCTGGGCGGGCAGGGCAAGCCCTTGGCGATCAACCTGACTTTTTCGCATGACGAGTCCATTTACGCGCGACTCGACTCTCTGAATCACGCGGATGACCGGATCTTGCTCACCTCAAGTTACCAGGGCGCCAAGTTTCAAGTGACGGGAAGCGACAGCTTTAGTTTCCTTTCCGGCCCGTTGGGAAGCTACTCGCTGCTGACGGTGGGCGGCGCGGCTCCGCTGGCACTGTCGGTGGACCACAATTATATTATTGACGGTTATCGGTTCGACTACAATCTCTCGGACAAGACGTTTGTCGCCTTGGGAGCCTCTCACACGGGGGTGGACTACCAGCAGGGATTGCCGCTGTATGACTACCAGTCGTTCCGCGGGGCGGGAGATTTTGGATACAAGCCTTTTTCCAAGATTTCGTTTTTCGGAGAGGTGTACTACCAGTACATCGCCACCCATCCAAATTTTTACGCGCCGCCCACCACGCCTGTCACCTCGGTGGGGCTTTTCCTGGGCTTGAAAGGTGATTTCACTTCCAAACTTTCCGGCACCTTGCAATTTGGATACGAGCAGCGGGATTACGGGAGCAACTTTAAATCCAGCGGGACGCCGGTGGCCCAGATCGATTTGAGCTACGATCCCTCGCCCAAACGGCGGATCACGTTCTCCTACTCCCGTGTCTCCACTGTCGCTGTGGAATCCGGGTCCACCTCGCTGACCCTGGACCAAATTTCTCTGCGGTTGAACCAGAATATCGGCACCCAGGACCGGTTTAGCGTCCAATTGGGCGCCAACGTCCGGTCCGCTGACTACGAGACTCTCGGGACAGGCGGCAGTCGTAACGATGTTTATTTCATGATTGATGCCGGGGTTTTTTACAAATTTTACGGCTGGCTGGCCGGTTCCCTGAGCGTCCAGCACGAGGTCTATTTACCGGGGACCAAAGGTTTGGTTGACTACGACGCAAACCGCGTTACCCTGAAATTAACTGCCGGTTACTAGATTTTTCCTATGGCAAAGAAACAACTGATGCTATTGGGCGTGGCTGTCCTGCTCTCAGTCGCGTCCGCCGGGCGCGCCGCGGACAAAGCCGCGAAGCCAGGCAAAACCGAGCCCGCCGCCAAGCCGGCGGTCGAAGACAAAAAGGAGTCCCCCGGCGACAAACCGGTCGCGGGAGGAGCGCCGGAAGATTACAAGCTCACCGCCTCGGATTTGATCATCTTTGACGTCGTTGGCGAGAGGGATTTTCGCCAGGAATTGCGGGTCAACGCCTCGGGCATCGTGGTGTTTCCCTATGTGGGAAAAGTTGAAGTGGCCGGAAAAACGCGCTCCGAGCTGATTAATCTCCTGACCTCCAAGCTCAAGCCGGACTATTTCGTCAACCCGCAGATTTTTATCGAGGTGAAGGAATACAGCCGGCGAACCGTGACCGTGCTCGGCCAGGTGAACCGCCAAGGCACAATCGCTTTCCCCGCCGAGCAAAAAATGAATGTGCTCGAAGCCATCGGCTTGGCGGACGGTTTTACCCGCGCCGCCAACAAGCGCAGAATTCACATTATTCGGGCTTCCGGCAAAACCGTTGAATTCGACCTGCCGGACTGGAAGAAGAAAGAGGACCGGTCCCAATTGCCACTCTTGGAACCTGGTGACGTGGTCGATGTGGACGAAACGATTCTTTGAACCATGCAAAATCCCCAAGCAAACGAGATTGAGGCTCCGTTGCCCGTCAACGCCGGGGCCGCGCCCGCCGCCAACATGGACGAGTTGAACCTGCGGCATTACTGGCATGTGGTTCTTGAGCGGCGCTGGCTGGTCATCACGGCTTTTATCTCCGTTTTTGTCCTCTGCCTCATTTACCTCTTTCGAGCGGTACCCATCTATGAGGC
>CAZMLP010000294.1:0-2971 GCA_964566745.1 uncultured Verrucomicrobiota bacterium
GGCGAATCTCTTGCCACTTCCATTCACCGGGCAGGTCAAGACCGGCCAACAACCACACCTCCAATTCTTGCCACGCATTTTCGGCCGCGAGAAATTTACCTGCTCCCAGTTTCTTTGCAAAATGCATCTCGATGTCATCGAGACGTGTCCTTCTTCCAAGCTCCCCGTCGCGGTCCACGCACAAAAGAAAGAGGTCCACCATTCCTTGGTTGTCGCGAACGATCTCGTCCAACATTTCGAGTTTCAGCGCTTCACGAATGCCGCCGATCAACGGATCTTTTAACACCTCCACCTTGGCGGGCCTGTCCAACTTGGAAAACATAGCCCGGATCACCGGTTCTAAAATGAATTGATCCTTCCGAAAATCCTCGGGGATCACCAAGACGTTCATGACGACTTCTCCCCGGCTTCTATCGGAAATGTTTCCTCCGCGCCCTCACTGAACTCCATGGCATTTTCCATCCAGGAGCTTTCGTGCAAGCGGGCGAGATCGCTCTTCGCAATCACCTCCATCAGGTGTGGGATTTCCGGCAGCGATTTGAGCCGCGTTTCCGGGCTGCCCCTCAAGCGATAGGCCAGCGTCGCGTATTTCAAGTTCTCCGGCTTGATGAGCCGCAGGACTTGCGGTGAGTGCGTGGTGGCCACGATCTGGATGCCTTTGTTCTTTGCTTGTTGCTCCAGCAAATCCATTAACAACGCGAGGCGAGAGGGGTGGATGCCGGTGTCAATTTCCTCCAAAAAAAAGAACTTGGCCGGCTTCGGCCCCAGCAGAGCAGCCAGCATTCCCAAGAAGCGCAATGTGCCATCCGAGGCGCTATTCGCGGAAATCTTGTTTCCGTTCGCCTCCACCAAATGAACCAAAACCTTGCCCGCCGCGTCCGGCACAAATTCGAAATCAACCACATCCATCGGCGTCAATTCTTGAATCCAATGGGAGAGGGCGGATTTCAGTTCCGGCGTCCCGCAGATGGCTTGCAGAACTGAAGAAAGATTTTCGCCGCGATCGCTCAAAATCAATTGGCCTGGAGTTGAGGGTTTGCGCATCGAGTCAGGGGAAAAATCGATGAAGCGGATATGCTCTAACGCTTCTTGAATGGCCACCATTGGGGGATATTCGTCGCCCGAAATGCCGTTATCTTGCATCTGCGCGAAAGCCGGCTGCCCTAGATAATAAGCTATGGGAGTGTCGAGCTCTTTGTCAAAATCAGAGAGCCAAGATCCCAACCTAAGGCCTAGAGCAGCTGTTGCAATTTCGGCATTGCTGCTTGGGTGCCAATCAAAAATTAACTTCTCTCCCTGATTAAGGGTTTCCTCGACGACACGGGGTGCCTCGCCCAAGTGCCCACATTTCACCCCAATCTCATATTCGTATCTTGTCGTGTGGTTGACATCCGAATGCTCGCCCTCAACTCCCATGCATATCTTGAAAGTATCCTTGCTGAAAAAGCAAATCTCCCTCGTCCCACCACGAATTCCGTTCCACTGGATATAGTCGCCCTCCCCATACTTCTCGCCGATAATTTCGGCGAGATTGTAGCCTCGTCCGATTCCATGCAGAAAACGTAACGCATCCCGCACGTTGCTTTTGCCGGTGGCGTTGGCGCCGACCAAGATGCTGACAGGGCCGAAATTGATCTCGGCCTGTTTGAAGCTTTTAAAGTTGGTCAGCTTTAGTTTCGTGATCATACCGCGCCCGAATGGCCGCTGTTCAGGATAGTGCTTCTGTCCCAGCCAATCCATGCAATTTCGACGCCGGCTACCGGCCCGGCGGGCGATTCCGTCATTGACGCGACGGGCGGGATTGAATCGAATGCTGGCGATTCACGTCATTTTGTTAGCGTTATGAATACAATCTTGCTCTCTCGCTTCCGGCAAGCGGCCGCCGGCACCCTGATTTTGTTTCTCACGGCCACCCTGCCCGCCCGCGCCGAGGAATGGGTGCGTTACGTCGCCCAGCCGGGCGGCAAGATCAAGGTGGACGGCACCTCGACGCTCCATGACTGGTCGGTGGACAGCCGGATCATCAGCGGCTACATGGAGTGGGAGAGCAGCTCGCAGATCGACCCCTCCCAAGCCACGCTGCCGCCGCTCAAAGTGTCGCCCAAGGTGGAGGTGCTGATTCCGGTGCGCTCACTCAAGAGCGGCAAGGACCTCATGGACAACGTCATGCATGAGGCCATGAAAATGGACAAGTTTCCGAAGATTGAATACAAGCTCAAGGAGATGAAGCTGAAAGACGAGGCGCGCAAGGCGGGCGACCCCATCCGGTTCGACACGAAGGGTGACCTTACCATCGCCGGCGTGACCAAGCCGGTGGACATGGTGGTGAGCATCGACAAGGGGAGCGACGGCGCGTTGAAAACGACCGGTTCCACAGGCATCAAGATGACCACATTCGGCGTCCAGCCGCCCGCCCCGAAGATCGCGCTGGGCACGTTGACCACCGGCGATGACATCAAGATCACCTTCGAGTGGATGACCAAGCTCGCGGACAAGAAGTAAGCGCCACCCGATTTTCAGGCCAGTTGCCGATGTCCATTTTGTAAGCCACGCCAAACCAGGCGTGGCTTTTTACTTTTTGCCACTGGCGCCCATCACGACGGGCTTTTATTACCGTCCGTTCTCCGTGAATTTTTCCGTTTTGGTCAAGATTTGGCCGGAGAAGACGGATTTCATTGGAATCATGGGGCGATTGCGGCATCCTGCTGATGGAGCCGGTCGTTTGGTTGGAAGGAAATCTCATGAGCGTTGAATCCCATCGAATTCTGGACGCGTTGCAGCAGGCCCGTTTCTCGGACGAGAAGGCAATGGTGGTGGAACTGGCGATCACCAGCCACTCCAGCGTGGCGGTGTGGGGTGTGCGGCCCGGACAAGAGGTGCGCGCCCACACACATCCGGACGGGCAGGACACCTGGGTGATGTTGCGTGGCGAACTGACGTATTACCTCGGCAATGGCGAGCGCCGGGTGAT
>CAZMLP010000295.1:0-5474 GCA_964566745.1 uncultured Verrucomicrobiota bacterium
GTTTACCGGGCGGGGGACGGTTTGCACCGGGTCTGGCTGGAGCGACGAAGGGAATTTGCGCCATGGTGGAGGAGGCCATTGGTGGGCCGGGGCGCATTCCATCGCGAAATGAAGGCCCTGGAAGCGCAAACATTTGATCCCGGCCGCACCCGCTATGTGATCGTGAATTCAGAAATGGTTCGTCGGGAGATCGAGACGCATTTTAAGTTTCCTTCAGAACGGATTCGGCTGATTCGCAACGGCGTGGCCACGCGACGATTTGCCAACGGGGACCGGGCGGCGACCCGCGCGCGATTTGGGATCGCGGAAAAGGAATTCCTGCTTTTATTTGTCGGGTCGGGCTGGGAGCGCAAAGGGCTGAAATACACTCTGGCGGCGACCGGAGCGTTGAGGGGGCGGGGCGTGAAGTTGCTTGTCGTGGGGAAGGGGCGCCAACCTTCCCCAGTGCCTGCAAACGTGATTTTCGCCGGTCCGGTGGCCGAGGTGGAGCACGCGTACGCGGCGGCGGATGCGCTCGTGTTTCTGCCGATTTATGAGCCAGCTTCGAATGTTGTTTTCGAGGCTCGGGCTTCCGGCCTCCCCGTGGTTACCACGCAATACAATGGCGCGGCGGAAATCATCGAGCGTCGCGAGGAAGGCTGTGTGATCAACGACCCGCGCGATCAGAACGAGGTGCTGGCCGCCATCGAATGGCATCTGCGGCAAGGGCCGCGTCGTGTTCCCGCCACACAAGATCTCTCGCTGGAGCGAAATGTGCGCGAGACCATCGCGGTGCTGGAGGTGGCCGCCACCAGCAGGTAGGAACGTCGCGTTGCGACGTTCGGCAGGACACCAGCCTAAACCGATATTGTGAATATCTCCTTTTGCCTAATCACGCTGAACGAGCAGGAAAACCTGCGTCGCTGCTTCCGGAGTTGCGCTGACCTGGCTGACGAGATCGTTATCCTCGATTCCGGCAGCACCGATAACACGGAGGCGATTGCCCGTGAATTTGGCGCCAGGTTTGAGCGGCAGGCCTGGCTGGGTTATGTGGGGCAAAAAAATCGGGTCATTGGTCGCGCCGCGTCGGAATGGGTCTTCAGCATCGACGCCGACGAGGAGCTTTCTCCCGAGCTTCGCCAGGAGGTGGCCGGGTTGAAAAAAGGCGGAATGATCCCCGGCGCCCTTGGCTACTCCATGCCGCGTTGCGTGTTTTACGAGGGGCGCTGGATCAAGCATGGCGATTGGTATCCAGATCGCCTCACGCGTCTATTTCGGCGAGACCAGGCGCGATTCGTCGGCGGCAAGGTGCACGAGAGACTGGAGCTCTCCGGCCCGGTGCATCCACTGAAGGGAGACCTGTTCCATTACTCGTTCAAGGATGCCGCAGACCACTGGGCCCGTTGCGAGAAATACGCCCGACTTTGGGTCGAGTCAAAGCGCGAGGCCGGAAAAACCGCCGGTTCACTGTCGCCTTATTTTCACGCGGGGTTCCGGTGGCTTCGCGGCTACTTTCTCAAGCGCGGTTTTCTGGACGGCCCGCAAGGCCGCCGCATCGCGGACATCTGCGCGCGCGAGGTGTTTCTCAAATACCGGCTATTGCACGAGGCAACGAAAAAGGACGCCACGGCCGAGCCCAAGAAACCGAAATGACGCGAAAGCGCGTCCGCTTGTGTATTTCCGATATTGGCGTGTGGGTTTTGCGCATAGCCACCGGACGCCAATTTCAATAGTCTCTTCCCTTAACCTGAACGTTGTGAAGCGGTCTCGCGTCGATTGGCGCGTGACGAAAAGAATCTTGGTTGCGCATGCTCTTTGGATTAAGCTTTTGGCCTGTCAGCACAAACGTATGAAAATCTTAGCCCATCTCTTTTTGTCCCTGGGTTTGGCCTTTTTGGCGGCTTCCAGCCAGGCGGCGCCGTTGCGAGTCTTCATCCGCGCCGGGGAGAAAACCCATGGTCCCGGCCAGCACGATCACCCCCGTTTTTTGGAGGATTGGACCAAGCTGTTGAAGGAGCGTGGCGTGGCAGTGAGCGGCGGGATGGCCTTTCCCACCGCGCAACAACTGGAAAACACTGATGTGCTGGTGATTTTCGCCGCGGATGGCATGAAAATCACCGGCGGTGATCGCGCGAATTTTGAGAAGTTCCTGCAACGCGGCGGCGGCATCGAGGTGATCCACGACGGTGTCGTCAGCGGCGACCAGAATGATTGGGCCAAGAAGGTGCAGGGCGGCTCGTGGCGCTGGGACGGGAACAAGAAGACCAAATGGCTGGAGACCGAGGTCGGCATCTATTTTGTCGATCAAGAGCATCCCATCGTGAAGGGCGTCTCGAACTTCGACTGGAAGGACGAGATCTATTACGACATGGACATGGCGCCGGACGTGCAAGTGCTGGCGACCAGCTTCCACAGCGTTTTTGTCATCGCGCCGCAGATGTGGACGTACGAGAAGACATGGGAGGGTGGCTCGAAACCCTACCGCGCGTTCGTCAGCTTGCCCGGCCACGAATACACCTCGTTCCAAACGCCACACTACCGGGCGATTCTGTTGCGTGGCATCGCCTGGGCGGGGCATCGCGACAACGTGGACGAATTTTGCAGCCAGGAGGAACTTGGTTCTTTGACCTATCCCGCGGGCGGTCCCACCAAGCCGGAAGACGCCGCCAGCAAGCTGAATGTTCATCCCGACTTTAACATTAACCTCGTCGCGGCCGATCCTTTGATCGAAAAGGTCATCTCGCTGGATTGGGCGCCGGACGGAAAATTATGGGTCGCCGAAACGCCGGAATATCCCGGTGGCCGCACCATCAACGCGAATGACAAACCGGTGGCTGGTTGGGCCATCGATCATCCGGATGCCGCGAAAACCTCGAGGTATTGGGAGCGGCCGGCGCGCGACCGCGTCTCTTGGCTGGAGGATACCAATGGCGATGGCCGGATGGACAAGAAGCACATCTTTTACGAGGGTCTCGAACTGGTCACATCGCTCGTGTTTTACAAGGATGGCGTCATCGTTTCCCAAGCGCCGGACATTCTTTGGCTTCGTGACACCGACGGCGACGGCAAGGCCGAAAAGGTGGAGAAACTTTACACCGGCTTCGGTCGCTCGGACACGCACGCCGTTTTAAACAACATGCGCTGGGGACTGGATGGCTGGGTTTACAGCGCGATCGGTTATAGCGCGGGCAACCCGACCAGCGGCGATGGCTCCAAGGCTTTCGGCCGCGTCACCGCCGGCATCATTCGTTTCAAACCGGACGGCTCGGCGGTGGAGCAATACGCCTCCGGCTCGTGCAACACCTGGGGCTTCGACTTCGCGCCGGACGGTGAGGCGTTTTACACCACGGCGACTTGTGGCGAGCACTTCCTGCACATCGTGATGCCGGAGAAGGTGCTGGCCCGCGGAAACGTGGGCGGCATTCGGAGTTCGTGGGTGGTGCCGGATCACCAAAAGATTTTCCCGGCGGTCCATCATACGCGCCCGGCTTATGTCCAAATTGACTGGGTGGGCATGTTCACGGCGGCGGCAGGCAGTTGCATTTACAACGGTGGCGCCTGGCCGGACAAATGGACCGGCAACCATTTCTGCTCGGAGGCGACCATGAGCCTTGTCCATCATGAAATTCCCCGGCCGCAAGGTGTGACTTATGTGGCGAGCAAGGAACCTGGTCGTGAGGAGAACGAGTTCGTCGCCGGGACCGACCTTTGGTTCCGGCCGATCCACGAGCGCGTCGGCCCGGACGGCGCCTTGTATGTCGTCGATTTCTACAACCAGGCGGCGATTCACAATGACACGCGCGGCCCGGCGCACGGCGCGAACAACGCCGCTACCCGTCCGGATCGTGACCATCATTTCGGTCGCATTTGGCGCATCCAGCACAAGCAAGCGAAAAAGATCGACGTGCCGCGGCTCGCCTCGCTCGACACCGCCCAATTGATTGACAGTCTGTCCAATCCCAATGGCTGGACCCGCGATACTGCCGCGCGCCTGCTGCGCGAGAGGGGGTTGGGGGACCAGGCGGAACACCTTCAGGAATTGGTCAAGAATTCCAATGCGCTCAATTATGGACGCATGGCGGGTCTCTACACCCTCGCCGCCGCCGGACAGTTGAAGGGGAATTTGCTTACCGCCGCCATCAATGACCAGGATCCGATTCTCCGCAAAAACGCGTTGCGTATCGTCTCCGACCGCGACAATTCCAACTTTACACCGGAAGTGGACGGAGTCCGCAAGGTCCTCAAGGATCCTGAGCCGCGTGTGCGTTTGAATGCCCTGATTGCCTTGGGCACCTGTAAAATCACCCCTGAGTTGGCCAAAGTGGTGGTTGAGGCGTGGCCGGCCCTCCAAGACAAGTATCTCCAATCCGCCGCCATCGGTGTTGCCTCTAGTGATCCAGCGCTGTTTTTGGAGGCGGCGTTCGCGGCGGCGGATCCCGCGTTTCTTGCGGATTTCGTCGCGCATGTGACCCGCGCGCTGGCGAATAAACAAGAAGCCGGAGATGCCGCGAAAGCGGTGATCGTCATCGCGCGCCAGCCCGCTGGCACGGACGGCTTGAAGCAATCCGTTCTTGAAACCCTCGCCGCCACTTTGCGCGCGGACGTTGTTCCCGCCTGGAGCGCCGAGCTCTCGGCGGCGTTCAAGTCGTTGCTTGCCTCGGCTCGCCCCGGTTTGCCGGGCGCGGCCTTGCCGCTCGTCGCCCGCTGGGACAAGGACAGCTCGCTCGCGTCGGATCTCAAGCCGGTCATTACCCAGTTGTCCGCCAGATTGAGCGACACCAGCCTGCCGGACGATCAACGAGGCCAAATCGCCGTGAACCTTCTCGGTGTGCGCAAGCTGGATGCAAACGTGGTGCCCAACGTCGCCAATCTGCTGAACGGCGCCAGCTCGGCTGGCTTGGTGAAGCGAGTGATTGAGGCGCTGGGGACAACCGGTGAACCCGCCGCCGCCAACAGCCTGATCGCCGCTTATCCTCGCCTCGTCACGGAGCAGCGCGAGGTCGCCTTCGGCCAACTGGTCAAGCGCGCCGACTGGGCCACTCTGCTGATCCAGGCGCTCGCGGACAAGAAGGTGGACACCCTCGCGCTTGGCCCGGCGAACCTCTACCGCCTGCGGACTCACTCGGACAGGGCCGTCGCGCAGAAGGCCAACGAGGTCATCGACGCGCTGAAAGGTCCGGAACAAAAGCAGAAGGACGAGTTGATTGCCAAGTTCAAGCCGGAGGTCGAGAAAGCAGGCAATGTCGAGAACGGCAAAAAGCTCTTCCTCGCGAACTGCGCGGTTTGCCATCGCTTCAAGAATGACGGCGCGGACTTCGCGCCGAACTTGACCGGCATGGGCGCGCACGGTCCGGGGGAGCTGCTGGTTCACATCGTCGATCCGAATCGCCTCGTGGAGCCGAACTTCGTCGCCGTGAGCATCGAGACCAAGGACGACCAGAGCATCGACGGCATCGTGCTGCGCGAGAATCAAACTTCAGTGGTCATGCGCAACC
>CAZMLP010000296.1:0-10528 GCA_964566745.1 uncultured Verrucomicrobiota bacterium
GCCACCTCAAACAGCAGGGTCCAGCCGAGATAGGCCAGATTGTTGCAGAGGGAGTGATGCAAACGCGCGTCAGTCGCGGCGTAACGATAAAAAAGTCCGCCCGCGAAAACCCGATGCGGGCCGTGGTGAATGTAAAAGGAATCCACCAGCGTTTGCGTGGCCGGCCACAGGACAAACACGGCAAACACCAGCAACGCCGGGATGAAAAAGAGCGTGAGGCCGCGCCGGTTCATAGAGCCTGTTTGAAAATTCCAAGGGGTTCTGTTTTTGCCAATGGGGCCGGAGGGCGAGGCGCGCCGAGGGAGAATATTCCTTTGCATCTTCGACCGAGAAGCAACGAAGCCAAACGGCCCCATTCGCGAAAACCCTCCGGGCGGCGTTTTTTTTGCCGCTGCTCTTCGTTGGGCCTGGCATTACAGCCCGCCGGGGGGATGCGCCAGGCGGAGGACCCGTTGCCACCGCGCTGCCTCGGCCAAAGCCAAAACTCCTCGCCGCAGGACCCCTTGCAATTTTCAAGCAGGCTCATAGCCCCTTGCGCGCCAGCCCGGCTTTCTCGCGGGTCCAGTATTCCGCCGCGTCGCCCAGCGCCAGTTTGCCGCTGAGCAACTTGCCGGTCAGCTCGTAGAAAACCGCGGCCTGCTCCGGGCTGTAGCCGGTGTCGGGCGGCGGGACCGTGACCGGGGTGGAGGCCAGGAATCCGAGCATTTTTTTCGCCAGTGGATCGGTGGTGAATGCCACCGCGTCGCGGCGCGCGGAAAGGTTTCCGATCCGCGCGAACTTTTCCTGGTATTTGCGCGAGAGCAGCAGCTCCAGAAAATCCACCGCCGCCCGGGGATTTTTGGTTTGGCGGTTCACCAAAAAACCGGTGGTCACGGCGGTCATGGCGGCGGTTTCGCCTGGCGCCGAGGGAACAGCAAACACACCCACCGGGAATTTCAACTCGTTCTTGGCGCGGGCGTCCTGGATGTCCGCGAGAAACCACGAGCCGACCACGTGTTGCGCCGACTTCCCAGTCAGAAAAAGCACCTTCGCGTCAATGTCCCCGAGTGATGCGATGGCGTCATGGGACAAAACACCGGGCAAGTCGAAATCCCCTTGCTCGCGCATCTGCACAAACGCGCCGAGACCGCCCAATTGGTCCGGGGCCACCGGGCGGCCGGGCTGAAACAACTGGCTGAGGCGTTCCGCGCCGAGGGATTGCCCCAGCAACTCCGCGCCCCAGTTGCCCATTGGCCAAAGATCACGATTCCCCTGCCCCAGCGGGAGCAGATTGGCCCGCCGTAGCGCCGCGCAGGCGCCCAGCCACTCGGGAATTGTGGCCGGCTCGGACAAGCCGAGCTTTTGGAACAACGCCTGGTTATACCAAACCAGATTGCTAATATCGACGGACTGCGGGAGGTGATACAAACCACCGCTCACCCGGCGAATGGCAGTGGGGACAAATTGATCCAGAAAACCGGGCGGGAGAAACGGCGTCACGTCCAGCGCCCAACCGTATTCAATTGCGTATTCCACCTTGTAACCCTGCCAGAGGAAGAAAATGTCCGGCTGCTGACGCCCGCGAAACTGCAGCCGCCAGCCAACCGTTTGATAAACCTCGCTGTTGGCAATGGCCTGCTCGACATGGACGCCAGGATGGGCGCGCTCAAATTCCTCAATGACTTCGCGCAAAATGGCCTGCTCGGATTCCGTGGTGTAGGTGTGGGAGAAACGAAGGAGGTTTGGCCTGGGCGAACTGAGCCGCAGCCGGCCGCCCCACAAGAAGACGGCCCCGAGCGCCGCGAGACACCAAAGCGCGCGGAAAGCCAGTTGTCGCTGGAAAAGATTCGTCACCGGAGCAGCCGTCGAGGAGGTTAGCTATGCCGTGGCCCGGGTCGCGACCTTTTTGTTGCGGGGAAAAACCCAGGGTAAAGCAGCCGGCCCAAAAACAAAAACGCGCCAGACCTTTTCGATCTGGCGCGCCCTCGTGGATGATGGGCGGGAGGCTACTCGCCACCATCGTTGAGAATCCGAGCCCGGTCGTTTCGGCCACTCCGCGAGGCCGGAACCGCGCTCTTAAAAAATCTCCGCCGCCACTCGCCTGCCGGTTCCCACACCACCAACCGGTGCCGCATCCGAGAATTGGAGCGGGGTTTTGCAAAAACGTTCAATCGCGGAAGTTGCGAAAAATGCTTTTGCCTTGCGCGGAGTCCGGCGGCGGCTTACTTAACATTTGAAACCCGAATTTATTGCCACTCATCGCATGAGCACCATTTTTTGCCGACGTTTGCGCCAGTCTGGGGATTCCGCCCGCCAACGCGCCTTTACCCTCATTGAGCTCTTGGTGGTCATCGCGATCATCGCCATTCTCGCCGGCATGCTTTTGCCCGCCTTGGGCAAAGCCAAGCAAAAGGCGAAAGACGCCCAATGCCTCAGCAACCTGAAACAGATGGCACTTTCCGCCGTGATGTACATCCAGGACACCGGCCGGACCGTCGCCTACAAGGGTTTTTTGGGGAATTTGTGGATGGAGCGTCTCATTACCAATTACGCGGTCATCGACAAAATCCGGATTTGCCCAATCGCGCCGGAACTCGACCCCAAGCGCCGCACCGACAATGCCGCCTCCGGGCGGGTGAACCGCGCCTGGTATTGGAGCGGGGGGAAAATGCAAGGCAGCTATGCCATTAACGGCTGGTTCTACAACGGGGACACGCCACCCGAATGGGGCCTCAAGGCAACCTCCTTCTATAACAGTGACACGGACGTGGCGAACCCTTCGCGCACCCCGGTGTTCTGCGACTCCGTCTGGGTGGACACCTGGCCCGTGGAAACCGATCTGCCCGCCAAAAACCTCTTCACCGGGGACGACTTTGCCACGCCCATGGCGCGGGTTACCATTCCTCGCCATGCCACCATTCCGACGGCCGCGCCCAAGAATTTTAATCCCAAAAACACCCTTCCCGGCGCGATCGTTTCCAGCTTCGAGGACGGCCATGTCGAGGTGGTAAAGCTGGAGAACCTCTGGAAACTTGAATGGCACCGGAATTGGGTCCAACCGGCGAAGCGCCCGGGATTGTAACACGAGCGGGAGTTATGCGGGCGGCGAAAAAGCGCCCTCCCGCGCGGCTGCCTCGATCGCCCGAATTGCCTCTTCCGCGCGCACCCCGGTGATGCAGTGAGCCTGCTGGCGTGCGCATTCGTTCTGGCAGGCCGGTTCCAAAGGCTTCGGTTGCAAGATCCGGCTCCAACGCGCCACCGGTCCAAACCGCGCGGGCGCATAAGGGGAGCGCGGATCGCCGCCCAGTGGATGCTTGGTAATGGTAATGACCGCGCATCCCATTGCCGCCGCCAGATGCGCCGGGCCGGAGTCATTGCCCACATAGAGGTTACAGCGCTCAAGTAACGCGGCGGTTCCCAAAACGGACAATTTACCGGCGGCATTGCATGTCCCTTCTCCCAAGGCAATCTTCAATCCCTCGCCAACGGCTTGTTCCTCTGGACCGCCAACGATCACCACGCCAAGCTTTGGCCAGCGGCTGCGTAATTCAGCGGTGAGGGCGCGAAAATTCTCCAACGGCCAGCATTTGTCCGCGCCACTGGCGCCAATTCCCAAGGCCACCGCGCCAGCGGTCAAGCCAGTGCCCTCCCAAAATATTCCGGCCTCGGTTCGTGCCGCGGCGGAAATGGAAAGAGCGGGCTGAACGGCGGACGAGTCGAGTCCCAATGCCGTCAACATTCGGCGATGGAATTCGATTTCATGCGCCACGCCAGGCGAGGGAATGATCCGGTTAACCAGCGCGGCGCGCCGCAAGCCCCAATCCGTGCAAAACGACTCGTGCGCGCAAATTTGTCGCGCGCCGCTCCACCAGGCGTAAAACGCGGCGTTCACATGATCCCCGCCCCCGCGCGGAACAATGGCCCAATCCGGCGGCGCGGAATGCCAGCGTCGCCACGCCGTGCGGACAAGCCGTCCCATGACTCGCGGTTCCAACCGCAGGCCGCGCCAAGCGTCGTCCCACAAAACAATCTCATCGCCAAAAACGGGATCCCTCACCAGTTCCGCGCAAAGGGGGCGAACGGCCAGGGTGATGCGAGCTTGGGGACATTGCCTCCGCAACGACCGCAGAAAGCCAGTGGCCAGCACCACATCGCCGATCTCATCCGGCTTCACCACCAGAATGGACCGCGCCGTGCGAATATCCGGCCCCGCCCCGGCAAACTCGCGCCCCGGATAGGCCAGCGCGCCAGCCAACCGGTGCAAGCGCGCGTATCCGGCCAGCGAAACCAGGCGATGACGCAGGCTCTGTTGAAGGCGACGAATCAAGGAAATCAGGCCGAAGTTGGCGTTGTGCGATGACGCGCCAACTCGGAAATAAGCCGGCGCGTGATGCCGTAGCAGTTTTTCACCCCGTACACGCCCAACGGCTGAACCGCCGCCGCGTACAGCAATCGCGCGGCGGATTCGACACCAAGGTGGTATTGCACGAGGCGATGGTAATACCAGTGCGACATGGCTTGTTGCAGGCGCGGCTTGGCCGCCCGCCACTCAGCGGACATGGCGGACGACTTTGCGTCCGCGACTTGCCGTCCGGTCCATTCCAACAAATGCCGGTCGCCCTCCACACGGCGGCGCGTGGTGAAACTTCGCTCCGAGCTCTCCCCGTGCTTCCGATAATAGAAAACCGCCTGGTCGGTGAATTGCAGATCCCCGCGTAACGCCAGTCCAATCATGAGCGCGTTGTCCGCGTTATGCCCGTCGTTTACACCGTCGCCCAATTCCGGCAGGCCGCCCAGTTGACGCACAGATTCCGTGCGCGCCACGGCGGCCACCGTGGTGATCAATGGTAACTGGTTGTCCGCCCAAGTCCGGATCAATTGGCCCAAGCCTTGAATGCGCATGTTCCCCGTCAGCGTGCGGCGGACCTCCTTTCCCTGCCCGTCAATCAACGTGGTCGCGCCGTACACTCCTGCCAACTTGGGATCAGCTTCCAGCAGGTTGACACAGCGCTCAACAAAATCGGGGGCGATTAAATCATCGTCCGAAAGAAAGAAGCAGTATTTGCCCGTGGCGAGTGGAACGCATCCGCCAAAATTCTTGACCATCGGCACCAGCGCGGGGGAACGGTCGTAAATCAACCGCGGCGAGGCGAACGATTCCACCACTTGCCGCGTGTGGTCCCCCGAGGCGTTGTCCCGCACGACCACCTGAAGATTGGGATACGTTTGCGCGAACACCGAGGCAAGCGTTCCGCGCAAATAGTCCGCCCGCTGGCGCGTTGGCAGCAGAATGGAAAAAAGCGGGGCGGACATGCGCGGACTATGAGCTGGCCGGCTGCCGGATTTGGCCGGGCAAAGGCACGATTTTCGGCACGTAACGCATCACCTCGTTGTCGCGATACGGAATTTGGCCCGGGAGCAGCCGGCCCGGCGCCTGCCATTTACGCCACCAATGCTCCGCAAACTCGCGCAGACTGCGCGGCGCGCCCGTGCCGACATTGTAAATCTCCGGCCGGCCGGCGGCGAGCGGCGCGCCAAGAAATTCCACGAACACACGCGCCACTTCCTCAACCGGGACAAAGTCACGCACCTGCCCGCCAGCGGTCATCGGAAAATTCGTGCCCCGCAACGCGGCCTCGCGCAATTGCGGCCAAAACCGGAATTCTGGCTCGTCCTCGCCGAACACATGGAAGGGCCGCAACACGGCCAACTCCACCTGCCGCTCTGCCGCCAGGGCGAGCGCCGCCATTGTGGCCGACGCCTTGGAGGCGGCGTAAGGTGTGACTGGTCGCGGCGCGGCGTCCACCGCGAGGAATTCGCAATCCTCCCCCGCGCGACCGTACTCGAAGCAGCTCCCGGCGACGATCAAACGCTTCACGCCCGCGTCGATGGCCCGTCGCCACAGCCGCAAACTGGCGTCCACGTTCCAGCGAAAGCATTCCTGCCAGGAATCAAGCCGGGGGTTCACACCGTGCGCGGCCAAATGAATCAAGGCGTCGCAACCGCGCAAGGCGGCGGCGCAATCCGTTTCCAAATCGCCCTCCAACCAAAGCGGCTCGCGCGAAAGTTTGCTGCGCGACCGGCTTCCCGCGCGCCGCGGGCAAACCAACTCGTGACCGGCGGCGAGCCCCTGGCTCAGCACATGACTGCCGATGAAACCCGTGGCGCCCGTCACGAAGATTTTCATGATCGCGAGGCGTTCCGGCAACGCTCTTGGACGAATGCGTGGATAGTCTCGATGATGTAATCCAGCATCGGACGCGTAAGACCCGGGTAAACCCCCACAAAGATCGCCTCGTTCATGATTTGATCCGCGCCCGCAAGATCGCCAATCACCTGGAATGCCGAGGGATTGTCCTGGCGTAATTGCACAAAAGCCGGTTGCCGCGCCAGGTTCCCGCCGAAGAGCACGCGATTGCCGATGCGGGCGTTGTCCAGGTGAAATGCAAGCGCGGGACGCTGGAACGGCGCGCACGGTCTTACTCGCAGCAAGAATCCAAACCACGAGGGATCGGCCACGTGGCCGCTCGCATCCTGTGTGAATCCGTCACCGGTCCACCGGGTCGCATGCGTGGGCAATTGAAACTCAAAAAACTCCTCCAAGTCCGCCAGGCCCCGGCGCAAGATCTGCCAGTTGCGTCTGCGCGCCGCCGTGAACTCCGTCAATTTGCGCAATTGCACACGGCCGATGGCGGCCTGGGTGTCGAGCGGCTTCAGGTTGTAGCCGAGGTGGCTGTAAATGTATTTGTGATCGTAGCCGCCGGGCAGTTCCCCGAGTTGCCACGCGAAACGCTTGTTGCAGGTATTGTCCTTGCCACTGGCGCACCAGCAGTCGCGCCCCCAGTCGCGAAAGCTCTCCACGCACACCTTGAGCCGCATGTCCTTCACCACGTTCACCGCCCCACCCTCGCCTAACGAGATGTGATGCGGCGGATAAAACGACTGTGTGGAGAGGTCGCCAAACGTCCCGGTGAATTTCCCGTCGTAAGTGCTGCCCAGCGCGTCGCAGTTGTCCTCGATCAGCCAGAGATCACGCGCGCGACAAAACTCGGTCACCCGCGCCAGGTCGAACGGATTGCCCAGCGTGTGGGCCATCATCACCGCTTTGGTCTTGCCCGCGTGATAAGCCTCCTCCAACTGATCGACCCGCGCGTTGAGTGTCACCGGATCGCTGTCAACGAACACTGGCACGAGGCCGTTTTGCAGGATCGGCGCGACGGTGGTGGGAAAACCGGCGGCAACGGTGATCACCTCGTCACCCGGGCGCAACCGCCGCTCTCCGAGTTTGGAACTGGTGAGCGCCGAGATCGCGAGCAAATTGGCCGACGAGCCGGAGTTGGCCAAAATGCTCCGGCGCACGCCCAAATACTCCGCCAGTTCCTTTTCAAAGGCGTCGCCTTCCGGCCCAAGGGTCAGCCAGAAGTCGAGCGTCGTCGCGACCGCCGCCTCGACTTCGTCCTCGGTGAAAACACGCCCCGCGTAAGGCACCGGGGTCTGGCCCGGAACGAATGGTGTCCCGGCCGGCAGGTCCGCGCTGGCGGGCCGATTTGCCCGATGCCGCAGCGCGGCGTATTGACGCGTCAGGCGCAAAATCTCATCCCGGATGGCTTGCGGATCGTCGGCCATGGTCAGCATCCCGCCCAGGCCAGGCCATGACTCCGCGCGGCGGTGACATACGATTCGATTTGCCCGCGCGTCATTTTCTGGACGACGCCGCTCACCGGGGATTCCGCCGCGCGATACCAGGACATGGTGTGTTGCACCGCCTCCTCGAAGCTCCACACCGGCGCCCAACCCAGCAGCGCGTCCGCCTTTTCAATCGAGAGATGCAGCAGCCCGGCCTCGTGCGGCGCGCCGGGATCGCTCTTGTCCTCCCAATGACCCGGCCAGTGTTTGAAAATCTCCTCCACAAGACGGCTCACATCGCGATTCGACTCTTGCGGCGGGCCGAAATTAAAAGCCGAGGCGAGTTGCCCGGGCGCGGCCTTGGCCAGGTGCGAATCGACCAAACCCGCCGCCAGCCAGAGATAACCGCTCAGTGGCTCCAGCACATGCTGCCACGGCCGGGTCGCCCCGGGGTTGCGCACCAAGACGGGCCGGTTTTCGCGCAATGCCCGGATGCAATCCGGCACGATGCGATCCGCCGCCCAGTCTCCGCCCCCGATCACATTGCCCGCGCGCGCGCTGGCAATCCTCGCCGGATGCCCGCCGAAGAACGAGCGTCGCCATGCGGCGATGACAATCTCCGCCGCCGCCTTGCTGGCGCTGTAGGGATCGCGCCCGCCCAGCGCGTCCTCCTCGCGATAACCATAGTGCCACTCGCGGTTCTCGTAGCACTTGTCGGTCGTCACACAAACCACCGCGCACGGCTCGCGCAGCGAGCGCGCCGCCTCCAGCAGGTTGATCGTGCCCATTACATTCGTGGTGCAGGTTTCCACCGGATGGAGGTAGGACTCCCGCACGATGGCCTGCGCCGCGAGATGGAAAATAAAATGCGGCCGGGCGGCGGCAATCGCGTCCGCCAGGGCGCGCGGCTCGCGAATATCACCGGTCAAATGATTCATGCGGCCCGCCAGCCCAAGCTGGTCGAACAGCGCGGGCTGGGTGGCCGGCGGCAGGCTGAAGCCGGTCACGTCCGCGCCCAATCGCAGCAACCATTCCGTGAGCCACGATCCCTTGAATCCCGTGTGTCCCGTCACGAAAGCCCGTTTGCCCGCGAAGGCGCCGCCAAAGGAACGAGAAATTGAGGTGGTGGACATGTTTAACAGCCCGTTGGAAAACTCTGGATACCGCCGTTTCGCCCAAAACCGCGCGCCGACGAGGCGTGACGAGCGAGCATATCCTTCATGGATCTGTAAGCGAGGAACAACGAAGTCGCCGCGCGGTTTTCGGCGAAACCCTTCGGGCTGGGGTTCTTTTGTCCTTGGACTCGCTCGCTCCTCCGCGACAGTTCGCTGCGAATATGCGTCTTCGCTCCGTACCCAAACCCCAAATTCCTTTCAGCGGCGGCATCCATAGTTTTTTAACGGGCTGTCAGGTTACCAAACTTTCCATGGCGCCTTGTTTTCCGTCCAGAGGCGGTTGAGATATTGCATCTCCTGGTAAGTGTCCATTGGCTGCCACCAGCCCTCATGCCGGTAGGAGTTCAATTGCCCCTCGCTGGCGAGCCGGGTCATCGGCTCGCGCTCGAGCGCGCAATTGGGGTCGTTCGGCAGGTAATCAAAAATTTGCGGCTCGCAGATCATGTAACCGCCGTTGACATAAGCCGACTCCAACTGGGGCTTCTCGTTAAAAGTGTGAATTGCGCCGCGGCCGTCAATGGAGAGCGCGCCGAACCGGCCCGCCGGATGAACGGCCGAGATGGTGCAAAGCTTCCCCGCCTCGCGATGGGCGCGCCAGCAGGCATCCAAATCAATATTGGAAAGGCCGTCGCCGTACGTCAGCAAGAACGGCTCGCCTGCCCCCAAGTGACGCTGGATGGTTTTGATCCGGTAACCGGTGAGCGATTCCTCGCCCGTCTCCGCGAGCGTCACCGTCCAATTCTCCTCGCCATGCTGGTCGTGATACACCACGCCCGCCCGCTGGCCGAGCGAGAGGGTCACGTCACAGGTGTTCCAGCGGTAATTGCGGAAGTAGTCCTTGATCATCTCGCCCTTGTAGCCAAGACAGAGGATGAACTCGTTATGCCCGAAGGAGGCATAATACTTCATGATGTGCCAGAGAATCGGTTGCCGCCCGATCGGCACCATCGGTTTGGGGCGGAACTCGGTTTCCTCCCGGAGGCGGGTACCCTTGCCGCCGCAGAGGATGACGACTTTCATGCGCGGGCCACCTTACCCCAGGTCGGGCATGGAAACAAGGCTGGCGGAAGGGGGCCGTGTCCTAATTTGGTCTGCCGGCCTGAAAGACGAACGGTTTTCCTCTGGATTCGGGATCTCATCCCGAGATCATTGCGTTTCGGATATGTTCGACAAGGCGACATCCTGGAATTTTGAAGCGCATATGTTTGGACATGCATCTGTGGCCCTGCACATGTTCAAATTCCACTAATAGCTTCCGGTGGCTGGCGGCATCGGTTTGAACAAGAATGGCCATGCCGACATAGCGATCACCAGTGGAACTCGAACCACAGTAGTTTTGTGTTCGCAGGAGGCTCCATCGAAAATTAGTGCCGTCAATCTGGAGTATGCCACTTTTCATCACGTGTTTTCCCGTTGGCCCGTGCGGGATTCATTCGCAAAAGCGCCATGCCTTTGGCGGAGTTATTACAGGCGAGTCACAGCAGCTTCAGGTTACTGTATTCAAATTGGGACGACCAGCAGGAGCGTTAAGTGGCCCTTAGCAACCGCCGCCGTGCCAGCCAGGCGTTCACCTGGTCGAAGACCACCGCCAGGATCACCGCCGCTCCAATGATGATCTTGCTGTAGTTTTGGTCGATGCCAAGGATCACGATGCCATTGTCGATCATTTTGATGATCAGCGCGCCGAGCAAGGCGCCGAGCGCGGTCCCCTTGCCACCCGAAAGGCTCGCGCCGCCCACGACCGCCGC